>JAUPLM010000135.1 GCA_030836965.1 Thermodesulfobacteriota bacterium
CATGGGTATTACTATTCCGGGACCTTCCCCCATCGTCGAAGGCTCCACCGCGGCCTGCGCGAAGCTTACAAAAGAGAAGAGCGGCTTTGCTCCGATTGCTTTTGCTTTTTCACGCGTTGTCACGACTACAGCGCAGGCGCCGTCGCTTAACCCGCATGAGTTTCCTGCCGTTACTGAGCCGCCTTTTCTGAATGCCGCGGGCAGGCCGGCCATTTTGCTCTGGTCGGCGTCATGCCTTATGGTTTCATCCTTGGAAAAGACGATCTCAGCCTCTTTTTTACTTGCGGGAGGCACTTTTACGGGAACGATCTCTTCGTCGAAAAATCCTTCCTTCTGCGCCCTGGAAGCTTTGAGGTGACTTTCGACCGCAAACTTATCGAGGTCTTCACGCTTCAATGAATATTTTTCCACAAGATTTTCCGCGGTATCGCCCATCCCCTGTCCCGTAAGAGGATCTATGGAATCGCTCCATCCGTCTTCTATGGTCTTCGGTCCCATCTGGAAACCTTTCCACCTTACTCCTTTCAACAGATAGGGGATTGTGCTCATCGAATCCATACCGCCTGCAACGACGATCTGGCTTTCGGCGAGGCGGAGAGCCTCTGTTGCAAGGTGAACCGTTTTCATGCCGGAAGGGCAGGCCATATTGATCGTATTTGTGGAGATTTCTTTCGGTATGCCGGCGCGGACACTTGCGGTGCGGGAAGGGTTCGGGCCGTTTCCGGCCTGGCGGCATGAGCCGTATATGACTTCCGAGACATCGCCTCCGCTGATGCCGGCTCTTTTAAGAGCCTCTTTAATTGCGGTGGCTCCGAGATCAAATGAAGGGACGTCTTTAAGTGTTCCGCCGAAGCGTCCCATCGGGGTTCTTACCGCGCTTATAACTACGATATCAGAAAGTTTGAGAGACATGTATTGTTTCCTTTATTTGTTTACAGTTTTATATGACAAAAAGAAGAGGTTTTTGTAAAGCTGTCAAGCTATAATTTGACTACAATGTAATTAGTAAATTTAGCCGGTAAAAATGTCAAGAAAAAAGAACCCCGGTTCTTCTTGAATAAATATCTGATTGTTGTATTATCGGTAACATTATGATTCCATCAACAGAACTGACAGGATTAACAGGAGAAAAACCGTTCGTAATTCCTTCCGGGGAGATTGCCCGGCGAATATTAAAAATTCAAAAGGCCTTGAAAGAGAACCGGATCAACGGACTTATAATCGTTCAGCGGGTTGACCTGCTCTATTTTTCCGGCACCGCCCAGAATGGGTTACTTTTTATACCTGCCGAAGGGGAGCCGGTGCTCTTCATCAGGCGATATCTGCCACGGGCGCAGGCCGAATCTTCATTAAAAAACATTATCGGGATCAATTCCATAAAGGAGGTTCCCGGCCATATTTTAGATTTTTACGGACATTTTCCGGTTGTTCTGGCGTTTGAGTTTGATGTAATACCTGTAAAAACATTCAATTTTTACAGAACTCTTTTTCCGGCAAGGAATTTCGTTGACGGCTCTCCTTTGATCCTTGATGCAAGGATGGTAAAGTCGGACTGGGAAATAGAACAGATGGAGAGGACTGCCGAAATGTCGGGCCGGACTTTCGAATATATGAAAACAATCATCCGTCCGGGCCTGACCGAGATGGAATTTGCCGGTATGTATGAAACATTTTCAAGAAAGCTGGGGAACGGCTCCGGACTCAGGATCCGGGATTATCTTACAGAAGGCTATGCCTGGCATGTCTTAAGCGGCGTAAGCGGCGGTATGTCAGGGCTCCTTGATTCTCCGGCAAGCGGGGAGGGGACTTCCCTTGCATTTCCCTGCGGGGCGGGGAACAAGAAGCTTGCACCGGATGAACCCGTTATGGTTGATCTGGGATCTGTTGTAAACGGGTACCATATGGATGAAACAAGAATGTTCGCGATCGGTTCCATGCCTGATAAGGCGTTAAATGCCTGCCGTGCCGCGATACAGATTCACGACTCGGTTCTGGAAAAAGTTAAGCCGGGAGTAACGGTCGACGAGCTTTTCCTGCACGCCGAATCCCTGGCCGGATCGCTGGGCTATGCCGAATTTTTCCTGGGTCCGCCGGGATCTAAGGTATCTTTTATCGGGCATGGGATAGGGCTTGAGCTTATAGAGCAGCCGATAATTGCCAGGGGGAGAAACGAAATACTCAGGCCGGGAATGGTATTTGCGCTGGAGCCCAAGATGGTCTTTCTCAACGAATTTTCGGCAGGCATCGAAAGTGTTTTTGTTGTAACGGAGACAGGCGCGCGCCTGATAAGCAGGGTGCCTGTTGAAATTTTTATCTGCTGATAAAAATGAGAACCTGTTTTTTTCGAGACCTTCAATTAGGATCAAAAGCGAACAACGCGGCAGATATCCGTGACGTCCATAAACAAGTAAATAACTTGGATGATATGAGCTGTCATAGCTGATAGGTGAAGCGCTTGTGAATTGGCCAAACGGTTGAGGATACGCTGTTAACGGTGGTGATAATATCGCCGGAATACGCAATTACCGGTTAATGGAATGAGTTGTTTATGTATTTATGGATGCCCTTGAGACTTCCCCTTAAAGTTTAAAATCTTTTTCCCGAAATAATCTTAAACAGGCATCTGCGACGGCATCGTCATAAAGAATTCCCTTGTTTTTTTCAATCTCCTCAAGGGCGGCATTAATTCCAAGAGCCGGACGATAGGGGCGGTAGGAAGCCATCGATTCCACCACATCAGCCACAGCCATAATACGGGCCTCCGTGAGAATTTCATCCCCTTTCAGATTTCTCGGATAGCCTGAACCATTCATCCTTTCATGGTGCTGGTAAACGATCTGTGCCAGCGGCCATGGAGATTCCACGTCCTTCAGAATTTCGTATCCCTGCCGGGCGTGTTCTTTTATCAGGGAAAATTCAATGTCAGTCAATCTGGATGGCTTTGACAATATTTCTGCGGGTATGGATAATTTTCCGATGTCATGTATGGAACCAGCCATCCGGATTCCATCAACTTTCTCCTGGGGTAATTTCATCTCAGTGGCAATGGCACGGGCAAGATCGGCAGTTCTCTTCTGATGACCGGCCGTATAGGGATCTCTGGCCTCTACGGCGGATACCATGACCTGAACAGTTGTGCTGAACGCCTTTCTCAGGCTTCCGAGGGTATTCTGCAAGTTCTGTTCAGCCTGCTTACGGGCAGTGATATCACGGGCCATGCCTTTGAAACCGACCGGTTGATTTTTGTTATCGGTCAGAAGATCTGCCCAGGATTCAAAATATCTTACTTGTCCGCTCTTCATGATTATCTCGTAATCAAAAAGTCTGACCTGCTGACCTGTTCCGTATATTCCGGAAAACACCTTTGATATATATTTGCTTGATCCGGGGCTCATATACTGTCTATAGTTCATACCCACGAGTTCCTCTCTGGAATATCCTGTCTTTAAAATCAGGGCTTCGTTAAAAAAAACGAGATTTCCTTCAAGGTCAAGCTCGTAGTATGCATCATCAATATTCTCCAGAATACCGCGGTATTTTTCCTCGCTCTTCTTAAGCTTTTCAGCAGTTTGCCTGCTGTCCGTAATATCACGGGCAACGGAAATCAAACCGATAATCCTTCCGTCACGTGTAATGGGTGATCCGCTGACTTCACCGTATCTGGTTGTCCCATCCTTTGCGATAAACCGGTAAATCGTAGCCGAGATTGTTTCACCCTTTAGAATAAGCACTGTATCGGCAACAGCCTGCTCAAAAGATTCCGGTGTGAGGGTCTTTTCCAAATCAGCAACAGAACGGCCGATGAAATCCTCAGGCTTATATCCCAGTACTCTCTCCACGCTCGGAGATATGCTTAAAATATTAAGATCAGTATCAATTATGGAAATAACATCCGTTACATGCTCAAAACTAAGCCTATATCTCTCCTCAAGCTTTCTGATATCCCCGTTTGCTATCTCCAGGTCCAGCATCTTCTTTTCAAGTTTTTCGAAAAGAAATTTATTATGCTTCCTGAAGAACTCCATTTCTTCACCTAGTGGCATTGCCTGCACCTGATTTGCCGGACATTTTTCATTAAACAACTTGTTTATCATATCCATAAATATATCCGGTTCCTGCGGCTTGATTATGAACCGGTCCGCTCCGAGACTTAAAGCAAAATCCTCGTCTTTATTTTCTGTATATGTGGCGGTGTAAAATACGAAGGGTATGTGTTTAAGCTGCTCGTCAGATTTCCAATGACGGCATAAGGCGTATCCGTCCATGACCGGCATAAGAATATCTGAAACAATAAGATCCGGAGGACTCAGCCTGGCCTTCTCCAG
>JAUPLM010000136.1 GCA_030836965.1 Thermodesulfobacteriota bacterium
CGTCAAAGTGTTAACGCAGCTTTTCGGAGAACGCATGATCATAGCCAACGCAACCGGCTGCAGTTCCATATGGGGAGCTTCGGCGCCGTCCGTTCCATACTGTGTCGACAAGAACGGGCATGGACCGGCCTGGGGGAACTCTCTCTTTGAAGACGCGGCCGAATTCGGATATGGAATATCCGTAGCCGTCGGGCAGCGCCGGGAAAAGCTCGCAAGTCTTATTAAAGAAGCTGTCGCGGCTGGAGTTCCGGATGAATTAAAAGCCGCCATGACTGGCTGGCTCGAAAGCATGAACATTGCCGAAGCATCCAGGACATACGGCAATCAGATTAAAAAACTGCTTGCGGATGCAAAAAGAACTTCTCTCCTCGACACGGTTCTTTCAATGTCCGACCTCTTAGTTAAAAAATCGGTCTGGGCGTTCGGCGGGGACGGCTGGGCTTACGACATAGGATTCGGGGGGCTTGATCATGTGCTTGCGTCAGGTGAAGATATCAATATCCTTGTTCTGGATACCGAGGTTTACTCGAATACGGGCGGACAGTCTTCAAAAGCGACACCCGCCGGCTCAGTCGCAAAATTCGCCGCATCAGGCAAAAAGATAGGCAAAAAAGATCTGGGCAGAATCGCCATGACGTACGGATACGTATATGTGGCGTCCGTCTCCATGGGCGCAAACAAGCAGCAGACAATGAAGGCTTTCAACGAGGCGGACAGACATCCCGGGCCGTCCCTTATAATCTGTTACGCACCATGCATAAACCAGGGGATCAAAAAGGGAATGGGCAAAACGCAGCAGGAGGAAAACCTGGCGGTTGCATCAGGCTACTGGCCGCTTTACAGATATAATCCGCTTCTTGCTGCCGAAGGTAAAAATCCTTTTAAACTCGAATCGAAAGCTCCGGACGGAACCCTGCAGCAGTTCCTCTCCGGTGAAAACAGGTATGCATCCCTTGAAAAAGCATTCCCGAATGAGTCCAAGAAGCTCCGGGAAAAGATAGAAAGGGATTATGCCGAAAGATATGATATTTTAAAAGCTATGGCCGGTCCTGTTGCTGATGAAGGAAAAGAAAAGGCGGAAGATAAAGAAGAATAAATTCTCTTTACGCTTTATTGATCGAGACCTTTGAAGAATATTCAATTTTGTCCAAGCTCAAGAAAGGCGAAAATTTTAACCGGAGGAATACATTGAAGTATTTCGAGGATTGAAATTTGAGCCTGACACCAAAATCGGTTAAAAGGGGGTGTTATGCAAAGGTCTCGTCAGGCAGCCTTATTGTTATTCTCCTGCGGTTTGAACGAAGAAAGAATTTCAATAAAAGCGAAAAGCAGGCTCATGGTAAGCGGTCCGAGCAGGAACCCCATGGGGCCGAAGAATCCGATACCTCCTAAAACTGAGAGAAGAATGATAAAGGGGTGCATCTGCATTCCCCGTCCAACAAGCTTCGGCCCTAAATAATTATCAATAAGTCCGACAGCGCCCGCTCCCCAAAGAAGAAGACCGAGTCCCGAAAAGATTTTGCCGCTTAAGAAAAGGAATAAAAGGGCCGGGATCAGAACAAGCGAGGTTCCGAAACCGGGAATAAGGGCGGCTATCGCAGTTACTGAACCCCACAGCACGGCATTCGGAACACCGAAAACGGCAAACCCTGCCGCGGTCATAGCCCCCTGTATGACGGCGACCGTGAGATTTCCCTTGATTACCGAATTGACCGCTGACTCGATTATATTAAAGATTTTCTCGTCATCTGCGCCTGACAGAGGGCTTAAGTTTACAAACGCCTGTTTAAGTTTTTCCCCGTCTTTGAGAAGATAGTAGAGAGCCGTGAGAAAAATAAATAAATTGAGAATTATTTTCGCAAAGTTTGAAAATATATCTCCCATGTGCCGGACCAGCCAGTCGAGCCCCTGCTTCATATACTGGTCAAAATCGACCGAGAATTCCATCTGTACCGGTATATACTTTTGAACATAATTTATCAGCTTCCATACCGCGTTTAAAATATTATCTTTTCCGCCCCCTTCGGTTACAGAGACATATAACATCCGGGCTTCATGAAAAATCTGTATTCCCAGCATGGTGACAGGCAGAAGAATTATGATGACGATAAATACAGCGGTTATAAAGGCCGACAGACCCTGGCGCCCGCGGGTAATTCCAAGAATTCTCTTATGGACTGGTTTGAAAACCAAGGCAAAGATCATAGCGATGAAAATTGAATAGAAAAACGGGCGAAAGATAAAAAAAACGACAAGAAATGCTCCCGCAAGGAGAGCCAGAAGATAATAAAACTGCGGTTTCCGGTTATTCATTTGATTTCCTGCCGTTCTTTAGTATTTTTTATGGTGCTTTGGCTCTTTTCATATTCTTCTTAACCCTGCTGATGGAACTTATATTATTTTCAGCAGGGTAAGTCCATCATGAAAAAGCAGAATTGCTAAAACACAGAGTACCAGACCAAGAAAGCGCATGGTGATTATGTACGCATTGCCGCTTAATAAAGATTTTGATTTGCCGATTAATACGGCCAGTACGATTTTTGATCCCACAAGAAAAACATAAAAACTTATGATAAAAGCCAGAGGCGCGCTGATATTCTGACTCATGGCTTTGGTCATGGTCGGAGCGCCGACGCTGAACCAGAACAGGTAAGGGTGCGGGCTCAGAGCATTTGCCAGCACTCCTTTTGCCAGCGATTTTGATTTTATCTCATCAAGATTGATCTTAACGCCTTTTGTGCGCAGGCTCTTGTAACCCATAAATAAAATAAACAAACCGCCTGTAAGTGAGATAATACCTAAAATGCCATGGAAATTTGATAACTTTGACAAAATGAATAAAGTCAGAATGATTATCGGTAAATCGGTGATAACCGGAGCGAGAGCTATTTTGATACCGGATTTAATATCGTGCTGAAGGGTTTCTGAAATTACGAGCGTCAGAAGAGGTCCCGGCGCAAAACCAGCGGACAGACCAAGCACTGTTCCGATTGTTAAATAATGTATCATTCGAATTTTCTATTTAATTTAATAGTGGTTAAAGTTCACACGGCAGTCATAAATCATACGGTTTGGGCCAGAGGCGTCTGAACGGCGGCGTTTTATGCGTTTGCTTTGAATCGCAGTTCACCTGTTTTTGTAAAATCAAACATCGGCCCCCAGGCCACTTCCCAGTGATAGCCGTCCATATCGGCGAAGTACCCGCTGAAACCGCCCCAGAATGTGATATGTGGTTCTTTCATGATACGGGCGCCAGCCGACTTCGCGCGCTCTACTACAGAAATGACCTCTTCCATGCTGCGTACGTTGTGGGCAAGGGTGATTCCGCTAAATCCACTTCGGGTGACCGGAATATTAGGGGAAATGTCTTTTGCCAGATTCTCAAGCGGATATAGAGAAATCCAGGTTCCCGGAAGTTCAAAGAAAGTGACGCCGTCATAGGATTTGTTTGGAGGTGTGCCGAGTACGGCTTCATAGAACTTCGTAGCTTTACCCAGATCGGCTACACCAAGTGTAACCACACTCAGTCTTTGTATTTTCATGAATCCTCCATTCGAATATGTGTTCCATCAGGGAAGAAGCGATGGATTATCTCCGCTGCTTCAGA
>JAUPLM010000137.1 GCA_030836965.1 Thermodesulfobacteriota bacterium
AAGAAAGAGAAGGAAAATCAGCATCCCGAAGCTTCCGCGTTGTTTCAGGAAACAGGCAGGACCGCAGAAAAGCCTAAATTTCGTATTTACGGCATGATTGTGTGCATCCTTCTGGGTCTTGGACTGGCTCTTCTATTTATCCTGGATATGCCGGATTCCGGAAAGATAATTCCTCCGGCAGCCATGCTGAACGATAACCAGCCGGCCGGTTCAGCTCCGGTAGAGGCGGTTATGCCCGTTGAACCGGGAAAAAAAGAGGAGTCCGGGACAGATCCGCCGGGGATTACCGCTCCTGGACAGACCGGACAGACCGGCAAAGCGGGTGTGAAACAAAAAATTCCTTTGGATACGGATAATATAATCAAAAGAGCCGCGGTTCAAAAGCCAAAACAAACGATCGGGGTTAAGCGATACGGGGAGCAGGGACCACGGTCTGTTAAATCTCCGGGGCAGGAATCGGCCGGACCGTTTTATGAAAAGGCTGTTTATTATCACCGGCAAAACCGGCTGAAAGAGGCTATCGTTATGTATCTGCAGGTGCTTGATAAAAACCCCGGAAATACGGATGCTCAATTTAACCTTGCTTCCGCATATCTGAAAAACCGGGAGTTTGCAATGGCGCTGCCGGTACTTCAGGACCTGTCGGAAAAAGACCGTGATAATCCGCAGATTATGATTAATCACGCAATAGCAAGGATGGGGATGGGCGAACCCGCGATTGCTGTTTCACTGCTTGATGCGGCGCAGCAAATAACCGGTGTTCCTTCTTTCGAATTGTATTTCCATAAAGCTGCGGCATTAAGCCAGATGGGGCGGCTGGATGAGGCTAAGACGTTTTATGAAAAGGCCGGGAAGATAGATCCTGAAAACGACCGACTCCTCTTCAACATGGCCGTGCTTTACGACAAGATGAAATTGTACGGCGAAGCCCTTCAATATTACAGGTTGTTTCTGGACCGGAAAGTCTGGTCGTCTGATAAGGAGAGAAAATCTGTGGATGACCGTGTTATGTTTTTGACCGGATATACCGAAAGGCAGAAAAACATGGTTAAGGATGGAATCGGAACAACATCAACCGGGGATAATGGAAGATGAAGAAGCGGCTCGGTGAAATAATAATGGATATGGGTATTATCGGAAACGACCAGCTGGATATGGCCCTTTCCGAATCCAAAAAGACAGGCAAAATGCTTGGGGATGTTCTGCTGCGGCTTGACTGGATAAGCGAAGAACAGGTGCAGATGGCTATAGCGGTTCAGAGCGGGGCCAAGATCATGGATACTTCAAAAGTGTCGATAGATTATGACCTGATTTCACGCATACCCGAGGAGTTTGTAGCAGCCAACAACATATTCCCCCTGGCGCAGGAGGAACAGACCTTAAAGATAGCCACTTCCAACCCGTTTGATGTGCTGGTCAGGGATAACCTCTCCCGGATTACAGGTTTAAGGGTTGAGTCTTACATTGCGCCGAAAGAATGGATCAGGAATTCAATTGAGCTGTATTACAAGACCGCGGCTATAATAGACGAAGAGATTGAAAAAATAACCATGTCGGGCGTTGTGGGCCAGCAGTTCGATTATAACCAGAATATACAGCTTGCCGATCTGATCATAGAAAAGGGACGGGTGCTCAATGCCAGTGATATTCACATAGTGGGTGATACAAACCTGGTTAGAGTGTATTACCGTATCGACGGCGTACTGCATCAGAAATATCTTTTTCCGAAAAGATTTCAACAGGGCCTTGTCACGCGTTTCAAGATCATGGGAGACATGGACATCTCCAATCCGAATATTCCGCATGACGGCAGGATAAAATTTTCCGGGAAAGGCGGGGATATCAATATCCGCGTGTCAACTTTTCCGACGCATCTGGATGAAACCGTTGTGATGCGGCTTTTGATATACAGCGGCGTGGTGGGAAACACGGAAAGGCTCGGTTTTGAAAAGGAGGAACTGGATAAGTTCTTAAAGAGCATAAGGCGGCCTTACGGTCTCATACTGGTGACCGGCCCTACCGGCTCGGGTAAGACCACCACGCTCTATTCCGCGCTGATGACCATAAATAGCCCGAATGTCAGCGTCATGACCGTGGAGGATCCGATAGAATATGTCATACCGACGATCCGTCAGACGGCCGTCAACCCGAAGGCCGGTCTTACATTCGGAAACGCGCTCCGTTCGGCTATGCGACAGGATCCGGACATTATACTTGTGGGCGAGATCAGAGACCAGGAAACGGCTGAGCTTGCCATACGGGCGTCGATAACCGGACACCTTGTTCTGTCGACACTGCATACCAATGAAGCGGCTTCGGCCATAAACAGGTTGATAGACCTTGGTGTGAATACCAGCATGCTGGCTTCTTCTATAACAATGGTGGCCGCCCAGAGGCTTCTCCGGAAACTGTGCCAGCGTTGCGCGGTTGCGGCGTCTGTTAAACCGGAAGAGAAGGAGATTTTTATCAGAAACGGCCTTGTGCCGCCGGAAGAGACGTTAAAAGCAACAGGGTGCGATGCCTGCAACAAATCCGGTTACAGCGGCAGGGTCGCCGTGTACGAAATAATCATGGTCAACAGGGAGATACAGGAAATGATCTTTTCAGGCGCGCCCCAGAGCGCTATAGAAGACGCGGCTGTAAAAGACGGCACCAGTTTCCTACTGAAACAGGCATTGAAGAAGGTCAATAACCGGATGACCTCCCTGGAAGAGGTGCTGCGCGTGGTGGCGTATGCCTAAGTTTAAATACAGGGCGGTTGACGGTTCCGGCCGTTTGCTCAAAGGAACTTCCCTTGCGGCCAATGCTTCCGAAATGGAAAAAAAATTGCGGGAAGCGGGACTGACTCTTATTGACAGCCGTAAGGTCATCGAAGGAATAGCTTTCGATAAATGGTTCCCCGGTAAAATCAAGCCCCGTATAATAATTGAGTTTTATTACCGGCTTTCCCAGACGCTGGAACTTGGCCTTCCCATCCTGTCGGCCCTGGAGGAGAATGAAAGAATTATTCCATCCAAACCGATGAAAAGAATCGTCGGCGATGTCAAGATTTCAGTTGAAGCCGGTAACATGATGTATGAAGCGATGGGCCGTTTCCCCAGGGTTTTCCAGAAGCTCGACATGGGCATTATACGTATGGGTGAACAGTCGGGGACGTTGCCGAAAAGCCTGAAAAGCCTTGCCGAATTTATGGAATGGAGGGAGGATATACGCTCAACAATAAAACGCGCTACTATCTATCCGTCATTTATCATTCTTTCGATAGCGGCGGTGATCGGAATGTGGGTTGGGTATGTCCTGCCCCGCATGGCGGGTCTTTTAAAAGAGATGGGGGTCGAGCTTCCGGCTCTGACAAGGACGGTTCTCAGCGTAAGCCTCTTCTTCCAGGAATACTGGCTTTATATTCTGACCGGTATCGGATTGGCTGTCATTTTTTTCCTTATGTTGCGGAAGACAAAAAGTGGAATTATTTTCCTTCAGCAGTACATGCTGAAGATTCCGATAGTGGGACATGTTGCAACCAATATAGCGATGGCGCGGCTGAGCCAGAATTTTGCGACGATGTACGCGGCAGGCGTGACGCTTCACAATATTTTCGAGATTCTGGCGGACAATGTTCTTGGGAACCGTTATCTTGAAGGACGGCTGGAAGCGGCTTATGTGGAAATCCAGCGTGGACGATCCATTGCCTCCGGTTTTGAGGCGGCCGGAGGGTTTCCGCCGCTGCTGCTCGGTGCGGTCCGTAATGGCGAGACAACCGGAACGCTCGATGTCTCATTTGCCAGACTGGGAAACTATTATAACAACGAGGTAAAGCGGTCGGTTCAAACGATGGTAAATATGATAGAGCCCCTCTCCATACTGTTCCTGGGCGGCGTTTTCGGCCTTATAGCCCTGTCTATTCTGCTTCCGCTGTATGATGTAATGAGCCAGTTCAAGTAGTGTTCCGGATTTAACGATCCGATCCTGAGAAATTTACTGCGCAGTCCCTGTCCCCGGCGGTGTCGGTGCCTGCGGCTGTTGCAGCGTTTATTGACGCGGTCATGGTGGTGCAGGAAGCGTCTGAACCATAACCTATAACGGATCCCCCCGGTCCTATACTTGAAATGAGCGCGCCATTAACAACCTGACTGCAACCGCCCGCATTGGCCTTGAAATAATTGGGCGCACCAAGATCGTTCCATACCTCGTAGGCGCTGCACTTTAAAGCCGCGCAATCCGTTTTGGAATATAAATCATAGCCGCCGATATAAACTACCACATCATCAAAAGTATCTGCAGGAGAGCTCCTTATGTAATTAGGCGTTCCCGTAATATTGTTCCCGCCGCCTGCGCCTGCGACAGCATCAAAAGTTCCGCCGGCTCCATCGGCATCCATGGGACCGCCGCTCACAAGAACGGCCGCAACCGCAAAAGATCCGGGAGAACCCGATTCAATAAGAAGCGGTCTGTTCCCTGAAGCCGGATTCCATGCGCTCAGCGTGTTACACGTTGTCCTCAGATCTGTTCTGAGGTTTTCGGGGTTATCGCTGATTTCATATTTGACTCCCCGCTGGTATGCATCGTTTGGTGCGATATTCAGATTAATGAACGGTAATGAGCCGACACACGGATTGGCGCACGCATCTTCCTGACCATCGCCATTCGTATCCGGCCGGGGAAGCCGGCCGTTGATATTGGCGAAACCAAGTACTGCCTCTTTGGCCTGCTGCAGATAGTCCGCGTTCTCATTTCTGGCTTTTCGTTCAGTCAGCACCTTCAAAATGGAAATGCCTCCGCCCGTCAACAGGCCGATAATTACCATGACGATGGCGATCTCGATTAGGGTGAAACCTTTATGCCCTGATGGTCTCATGATGTATATCTTTGTCCGGCCTTAAAATACTCCGGCGCCGTCAATTACATACTTATTTGCGGCGCCGGAGTGTTACAGTAAATTTGAAGAATATGATCAGAATACTATGTAAAAGTTGGCGATGATGGTTCCGGCTGTATAGGCCGCGCTTCCTGCTGTTGATCCGGTGTTCCATACGCCGTCATCGTACTTGACATCGATCTCCTGACATACCTCTGCCGGCAGGTTGGTATACTGGACGCAATGTCTGGCGTTTCCGGGACCGGGGTCAACCCATGCTACACGGGTTGTGCCTCCGAAGGCATTGGAAGGCAGGTTCGTGGTGCCGTTATATGTACCGCTGATCAGGTTTGCAAGGGCGAGGTCTCTCATCGCTCCGAATACCTCTGCGCCGGCAATCTGGCCGTTATTATCGCCGGCAATGGTATCGGTTGGCGGGAAGAGGGCGCTGTTTTCATCTCCGGGATATTGTCCGTATTTGTCGTAGAAAGTCATGACGGCGGCTCTCATTTCATCCGCCTGTTTGACGACCCGTTTTACCTTGGCATTGTTGATCATCTCCTGGCCCTTTAAAATACCGCCGATAAGAAGCCCGATGATGACCATGACTATTGCGATTTCAACCAGCGTAAAACCCTTCTGGTTTTTGTGTAATTTGAATTGGTGCATGTTATTCTCCTTCACTGTTTGGCTTTATATCCGGTCATTATGATAATTTTACAGCTGTGATACGACATTTTAAAAGAAAATACAAGATAAATGGTTATAATACGGAAGACCGGGGCCGGAATGAAAAGATTCTCTTCCTATTCTGTATTCTGACTCCTGACTCCTGAATTCCTGATCCATTATCCTCCTGCTTTCGGACCGATATTTTTGATGTACGGTGTTATGAACATTACCAGTTCCCTGTTTTCATGAAGGTTCTGCATGTGCCTGAAAAAATTTTTAATATACGGTATACTGCTCAGTAGCGGCAGACCCTCTTCATTGAGCTGGCGTATCTGGCTTATCAGTCCCGCCAGTACAACGGTGTTCCCCTCCCTGACCCGGACAGTGGTGGCAAGCTCGCGCAGGTCTATGATCGGGTTTGAAATGTTCTGTACGGAGGTCGCACCTGTGGGGATCTCGACACGTTCCGTTCCCTGTATCCGTGTGATTGTGGGTACTATGTGAAGTGTAACGATGCCGTCTTTGGATATCTGCGGAGTAATTCCGAGCTGTAATCCCAGAATCGCCCTCTTGATGGTGGCTCCTATTGTAAGGACGCCGGTCTCCTGGTTCCTGTCCACGCTCTCAATGTCGCCATACGGAAACTGGTAACCTACGGTAAGGACAGCCGACTGGTTGTTCATAACTGAAATATGCGGGTTGGAAATGACCGACACATCCCCCTGCGTTTTTAAAAAATCAAGCACGGATATAAACTGAGATTGACTCGACAGGAACAGGCGGCTGCCGCTGTTAATGGTTATATCTAAAACATCGGGCAGGTTTTTAGCAATATCTCCTCTGGTTCCCGCAGCAGTAAAACCTAACGCCATTTTAGACCAGTCGAGGCCGTAACGGTTGTCATTGCTCAGGGTGACCTCAAGGATCCTGGCCTCGATAAAAACCTGTCGGTGCAGAGCCTCGGACAGAGAGTCGAGAATCCTGACCATAGTTTCGATTTTAGCCGGTGTGTCCGCCATGTATATGATGCCGGCATTAGGATCGAGTCTTAAGATCCCGTCTGAAGACTTGATTCCCTCAAGAGCGGCAGCAATGCCGCCCCATACGTTGGTGTTTTTGGCTTCCCTCTTTCCCGTAACCTGGTATTTGCCCTTAACTCCCGCACCCTGAACACCGGATGCAAGCATGTCACCGCCGACATCTATGTCCGTTTCGCCCACCATATCGAGGTAATCCATTTGATATATATGCTCTTTGAATCTTCGCACATGCAATGTTCCGTCATGAACCTTCCATGCGTAGCCGGCCCCTTTTTCAACAATCATGTCGAGGGCTTCTTCCATTGTAACATTTTTCAGGCGGACGGTTACAAGCCGTGAGAGATCAACGTCCGAATCCACGGCAAGGTTCAGTTCGGATTCGCCGACTACCGCGCTGACGGCGATTCCCAGGCTTACCTGGTCAAATACCAGAGAGAAAAGCTTCGGCTCTTTTACAAGATTCCTTGAAACCGGAACATATGTTTCCGAAAAGGGCGGCGGGCCTGGAGGAAGTTGTGTCTTCTCTCTGTCAAGGATTTCAGACGGCCGTGCATTATTCAAATACTTAGTTGTTACCGGTTTGGGTTCCTGGATTGCACACCCGGTCAAAAGCAGCGTTATGCAAAGAGCCGTTGCCGGTAAATATTTTAGCTGGGTCGAAAAAAAACGCATGGTCACCTCGATTTGGCCTACGCGGCCATCTGACCCCGATAAACGGGACTATTTTCAGCGCCCCCTCGCAGGGCAGGAAAACACGGTAAATGATCTACTACTTACTGACGGAAAAAAACACTTTGGGCGAAGGTATGAACCGGTTTTGTCCTTTCCCGGCAAGGGAAACCCCCGCAGCCGTTATATTTAATATGGTAAAATCCATTATCTTGTCATTTTTATGCAGCCGTTTACCTTCCATCAGCGCGATAAATTCAGGTTGGTTCCCGGCGCCTGTAACCTGTAAAATACCTGTCAGACGCGGGAGCAGCTCTTCAGCGGATTTTTCCGGCCTGTCTTCTGTGGCGGGTTTATACGTCTGCTGATA
>JAUPLM010000138.1 GCA_030836965.1 Thermodesulfobacteriota bacterium
AAAGCATAGACCTCATAACCTTTACCAGTTCGTCTACGGTTAAAAACTTTGCCGCTCTTCTTCCCGCCGGCATGCTTGAAGAACTCATGAAGGATATATCTGTCGCAGCAATAGGGCCTGTTACCGCCGATACCGCAAAAAACATGGGATTTAATGTCGGTATTATCGCGGTATCCTTCACTATACAGGGCCTGTGCGATGCCATTCTTCAACACTATGCAAAAAGTTAAAGGTTTAAGTGAGTTATCCGCAGAACCCCGCTACAGACTTGTAGAATGACTTTTTCCGTTGCGTCAATTTTGACATACTTGACAATAATACCAAATCAGATTAAGAATTTTCCAGTTTAACTTGAGTTCCTCATTCCTGATACTGAATGTAAACAAAGCCAGATAACAACAAGCTGCGCAATTATGATAAAACTGTCCGAAATTGAACCGCCTGAAATTAAATTGCCCGAAATAAAACTGGTAGACCAGTATAAACGCAGGCTTGACTATCTTCGTATTTCAGTTACCGACCGGTGCAATATGAAATGCATATATTGCATGACACATGAAAAAACTTCAAAACTTCCATGCAGAGAGATTCTCCGATACGAGGAAATAATAAGGATAGCACGGATATTCACCCGACTTGGAGTATCAAAAATCAGGATAACAGGAGGAGAACCGCTCGTAAGGAAAGGCATTTGTGAGTTTTTGTCCGGGATAAGAAAGCTGGAAGGACTTTCAGACCTCTCAATCACGACAAACGGTGTTTTCCTGAAAGATAAAATAAAGCAGATCAAATCCGCCGGCATCAGGCGCTTGAACATCAGCCTGGACACCCTTGATAAGGATAAATTCAAAAATATTAGCGGGATAGATGCTTTCAGCGAGGTGTGGGAAAGCATAATGACAGCACTTGACATGGGGTTTGATCCTATAAAAATCAATGTGGTTGCACTAAAAGGGATAAACGACGATGAATTGCCTGATTTTGCCAGGCTCTCATTATCCTATCCTTTTCAGATAAGGTTCATTGAATATATGCCTATAGGCACATCACGGATGACATCCAGACAGCTTCTTGCTCCTGAGATAAAAAACCGTATCAGTTCCATAGGCCGCCTGGATCCTGTCGAAAACATATCAGTTGACGGTCCTGCCAAACGTTTCAGATTCGAAAACGCGAAAGGTGAGGTCGGTTTTATACGACCGATAAGCGAGCATTTTTGCAGCAGTTGCAACAGACTCAGATTAACGGCAAGCGGAAATTTAAAGACCTGTCTCTTATCGGAAACCGAGACAGATCTTAAAGGCCCGCTCAGGAAAGGATGCTCCGAAAGTGAACTGGCCGAAATTATCCTTAAAGCGGTTTACAAGAAACCTTTTGAACACCCTCTTATTGCAAACAGCGAAGGAATTATTTCAGGAGAAATGTCCGCAATAGGAGGCTGAAAGAAGTCTACTCACTTCCGGTTTTTATATGGAAGCTTTATTAATTGGGGTGGAGAAATGGAGGTAAAGTCTATGAATGTAACAAGAAGAGGGTTTATCAAGATTTCCGGCGCTACTGCCGCCGGAATCGCCGTCAGCGGCATGGGGTTCGACCTGTCTCCGGTCAAGGCTCACGCTTTGACGTTGAAAACCAAGGATGCGAAGGAGACCACCACGATCTGCTGTTATTGCGGCGTGGGATGCGGCGCAATCGTGCACACAGGCAAGGATAAAGGGCGCGTCATAAACATCGAAGGTGATCCGGATCATGTAATCAACCGCGGATCCCTTTGTTCAAAAGGTTCCGCGCTCTCACAGCTTGCCGAGAACAAGAACAGGCTTACCGAGCCGATGTACAGGGCGCCCAATTCAAAGGAATGGAAGAAAGTTTCCTGGGAATGGGCTCTTGCCGAAATCACGAAAAGGGTCAAGGCAACAAGGGAAGCCACATTCACCCTGAAAAATGAGAAAGGCCAGACTGTAAACCGTACCACCGCTATCGCTTCAGTCGGAAGCGCGGCGCTCGACAATGAGGAATGCTGGATTTACCAGGCATTGATGAGATCCCTGGGACTTGTTTATATCGAACACCAGGCGCGTATCTGACACAGCGCAACTGTTGCGGCTCTGGCAGAGTCGTTCGGACGCGGTGCGATGACAAACCACTGGATCGATTTAAAGAACAGTGACTGCATTCTTATAATGGGAAGCAATGCTGCTGAAAACCATCCCATATCCTTCAAGTATGTCACAATGGCGCAGCAAAGCGGCGGAAAAGTCATAAGTGTAGACCCCAGATTCACAAGGACTTCTTCTAAAGCTGACATCTACGCCCCTCTCCGTTCAGGTACGGATATAGCCTTTTTAGGCGGAATGATTAAATATATCCTGGAGAACAAGCTTTATAACGAAGATTACGTCGTTAATTATACGAACGCAACCTTCCTGCTTAACAATGATTACGCTTTCAAGGATGGCTTGTTTTCAGGCTTTGATCCCCAGAAAAAAAGTTATAACAAAAGCACCTGGACATTCGTCAACGATGAAAAAGGGATCCCGAAAAGAGACCTTACACTCAAAGATCCGCGCTGTGTTATCAATCTCTTAAAAGATCACTACAGCAGGTATGATCTTGCGCTTGTATCCAAAATAACCGGAACTCCGGAAGCCAATCTTATGGAAGTTTATAAAGCTTACGCAGCGACCGGTGAAAAAGGGAAAGCGGGCACGATTATGTATGCCATGGGCTGGACACAGCACACGGTCGGCGTCCAGAACATCAGGGCAATGAGCATCATTCAGTCACTGCTCGCCAATATGGGCGTTGCGGGCGGCGGCGTTAATGCTCTCCGCGGCGAATCAAACGTACAGGGATCCACCGACCAGGCTCTTTTATGGCATATCCTGCCCGGTTATACCAACATCCCAAAGGCATCGCAGGCATCGCTTGATGTTTTCCTTGCAAGCATAAAGCCGGAGTCAAAAGACCCGATGTCGGTAAACTGGAAGCAGAATTATCCGAAATATGCGGTAAGCATGTTCAAATCCTTTTTCGGTGAAAACGCAACCAAGGAAAACGAGTTCGGTTACCATCTTCTACCGAAACCGGATGACGGAAAGTCATATTCCTGGCTTGATATCTTTGATGAGATGTACAAAGGAAGCATCAAGGGATTTTTTGCATGGGGTATGAACCCGGCATGCAGCAGCTCAAACGCCGGAAAAGTCAGAAAGGGGATGGCAAAACTGGACTGGATGGTCAATGTAAACCTGTTTGACAATGAAACCGGCTCATTCTGGAAAGGCCCGGGGATGAAACCGTCTAAGATCAAGACGGAAGTCTTCATGCTTCCCGCTGCGGTTTCAGTCGAAAAAGAAGGAAGCATCACAAACAGCGGCCGCTGGATGCAGTGGCGCTATGAAGGCCCGAAACCTCTTGGAAACAGCAAGCCCGACGGCGACATCATCATGGAACTCGGGAACATGCTCAAAGAGGCCTATAAAAAAGACGGCGGCCAGTTCCCAGATCCGATCCTGAAACTCAAATGGGATTATATGACAAACGGCAAGTATGATCCCCATAAAATCGCAAAAGAGATCAACGGCTACTTCCTTGAAGATGCGACCGTAAACAACCAGGCATTCAAAAAGGGCGATCTCGTGCCCAGTTTCGTGTTCCTGCAGGGCGACGGTAAAACATCATCCGGAAACTGGATCTATTCCGGAAGCTACACAGGCAAGGGAAACATGTCCGCAAGGAAGAGTCAGAAGGATGTTGCCAGCAACATCGGGCTCTTTCCTGAATTTGCATGGGCATGGCCGGTGAACAGAAGGATTATCTACAACAGGGCTGCCGTCGATATGACCGGCAAACCCAATGATGAAAAGAGATGGGTGGTCAAATACACTTTCGAGCAGAAGGACGGAAAATATGTGCCGGGCAAATGGGAGGGAGATGTTCCCGACGGACCGGCGCCTCCGCTTCAGAACCCCGACGGCACCCCCAGGGCGGATGGCAAACACCCGTTTATAATGCAAAAAGACGGTCTTGCGGCGATCTTCGGCCCCGGTCTTGCGGACGGCCCTTTCCCCGAGCACTATGAACCTATGGAGTGCCCGGTGGAAAAGAACTTCATGAGCGGTCAGCTTGTGAATCCGACCGCGCCTGTTTACGGAACCGATGCGGATACTTTTGCAACATGTGATCCGAGATTCCCGTACGTCGGCACAACATACCGTGTTTCAGAGCACTGGCAGACAGGTCTCATGACCCGTCCCCAGGCCTGGCTTCTTGAGCTTCAGCCGCAGGTATTCGTTGAAATGAGCGAAGAGCTTGCCAAGCTGAAAGGCATTAAAAACGGTGAGCGCGTAAAAGTTGCTTCAGTGCGCGGCGCCATTGAATGCACCGCGGTGGTCACCAAGCGCTTTAAACCGTTCAAGATAGGCGATTCGATAGTTCATGAAGTCGGAATGCCCTATAACTTCGGGTGGCGATGGCCGGTAAGCGGCAAGGAGGAGAGTCCGAATCTTCTGACACCGTCAACAGGCGATCCCAATACCAGAATTCCTGAAACCAAGGCCTTCATGGTCAACATATCGAAGATAAAAAGGGGGTGATTTAAATGAGTAAGTCGTTTTTTATCGATACAACGGTTTGTACAGCATGCCGGGGTTGCCAGGTAGCCTGCAAACAATGGAAAAATCTCCCCGCTGAAATCACCAAGAACCGTGGCACCATTGAAAATCCCGCGGACGTTTCTTTCAACACTTATAAAGTTGTCAGAATGCGGGAAGAGGTGATTGACGGCAAATTAAGATGGCTCTTTTTCCCGGAACAATGCAGGCATTGTATTGAGCCCCCCTGCCTTGACACGGCAGGCGATAAATCTGCGATATTCAAAGATGATGCGACCGGCGCGGTCATTTATACCGCGAAGACCAAAGGCCTTAATGCAAAAGAGATAATAGAGTCATGCCCGTATAACATCCCCCGCAAAGGTAAAAACGGAGCTCTTGCAAAATGCGATATGTGTCTCGACAGGGTTCAGAACGGACTGCTTCCGGCATGCGTAAAAACATGCCCGACAGGCGCCATGAACTTCGGAGAAAGAGATGAGATGCTTGCGATCGCAAACAAACGCCTTGGCGAAGTTAAAAAGATAAGCCAGGCAGCCAGGCTTCTCGACGCGGATGATGTTAGGGTAATTTATCTTGTTGCATATAATCCTGAACTGTACCACAAATTCGCTGTGGCATCGGTTGATAATCTAGGAATCACAAGGCAGACGGCTCTTGCAAAAATGTTCCGTCCTGTAAAAAATATCGCTTCAGGGCTTGTATAAGCAGAGCGAAATTTAACATCATAACAAAGGGGAGAAGTTAATATTGCCTTCTCCCATTTATGTTTAAGAATACTATGTCCCGGATTTCATTTTTTACTGCGGGGATCTTCAACTTTTATGTTTTTTCCGAACTTCGATATTCGAATTTCGTATTTTGTCCCGGCTGCACCGGGTTACTATCAAGGAAAACATGATGGCCGAAATTTCAGACAAGATCAAAAGAACAGCCAACGCCGTAAAAAAAATCAGACCTGCCTATTCAAAAATACTCGATTTCTATGAAAAAATATTTTCAGCACAGGAAAAATCTGCCGCAAAAACAGAAATCAAACCGGCACAGATTGCGGACAATATAGTTTCAATCAAGGCAAAAGAAAAATTTCCTCTTATCAGCATCTCCGAATTTCTGGTCGACGTCAATGCCTCCCGCAAACTTTTCAAAAAACTCTGCAAGATAATAAACAAATCTGAGAACCACATGTCTTCTGCCGCAGAGGCCGTATTCATTGCCAATGAGAATAAACAAATCGATTTTAATGAGCTTTATGCCGCACTGCTGCATGATAATGACGCATATTTCGTAAATATCGCATCGGAAATCAAAGCCGATAAAGATGTGCTTGCTTTCGTTACATACAATAGTATAAGACCGTCATTATCCATGTTCGCCGAATCCGCATCAAAATATCTGGATAAGGATAATCCATGGGGAAAGGGTTACTGTCCCGTCTGCGGTAACACGCCTGTTATCTCCACTTTCGAATCCGACGGGAAAAGATTTCTGACATGCAGCTTCTGCTGGCATAAGTGGCCTTCCGCAAGGCTTTTCTGCCCGTTTTGTGAAAACAGGGATGCCGGAACACTCCATTATCTCTTCTCCGAAGACGAACAGGAATACCGGATAGATATTTGCGACAGGTGCAATAAATATATAAAAAATGTGGACACAAGAATCCTTAGCCGTTTCGTTTATCTGCCGCTTGAGCAGATCGCAACATTGCATCTTGATATAATGGCAAAAGAGAAAGGTTATGAGAGCGGGGTCCCGCTCGAATTTCAGGTGTAGCCGTGAAAACAGATGATAAAAAAATTAATCCTTACCTGCTGGTTCTCTTTTTTTCACTCCTTATCGTAGCAGGCATAAACACGGGAGAAGTGCCTGCAATGCTTGAAAAAGCAGTAAAAATCTGTTTGAGCTGCATCGGAATAGGATGATTATGTCGCCGAGACGCTGGATACAAGCCATGGCCTCGCTTCTGAGCAATGCATACCTGGTCTTTCCTTTTAAAGGAACTATCTACAAGGGAACCCTGAAATCGTTCTGCACTCCGGGCCTGAACTGCTATTCCTGCCCTGCTGCGACCGGCGCCTGCCCTATAGGAGCTCTGCAGAACTTTATGACCGCAATCCGCCCGGCCCTGAAATCCGGGCACCAGTATTTCGGTTTCTACGTTATAGGGACGCTCGGCCTGATCGGAAGTATTTCGGGACGTATGCCCTGCGGTTGGCTCTGCCCTTTCGGTCTCATTCAGGAGCTTATTCACAAAATCCCGTCCCGAAAATTCGATATTCCAAAGGCCTTGTCATACGTCAAATATCTAGTTCTGATCCTTTTTGTTTTTCTCCTCCCGTTATTTATTGCGGATGAATCGGGATACGGAATAACCTGGTTCTGCAAGTTCATATGCCCTGCGGGAACTCTTGAAGCCGGAATTCCTATGCTTCTGTGGAAACCTGAACTCCGGTCTCTGATCGGAATGCTTTTTTACAACAAGCTTCTTATTATGGGCCTGTTTCTCATCTGGATGGTGTTCAGCAGCCGTCCCTTTTGCAGAACAACCTGTCCGCTTGGCGCGATATACGCTCTCTTCAACAAATACAGCATATTCAGAATGACTCATGATCCGGACAAATGCACTCACTGCAAAGCATGCCATAAAAACTGCCCGATGGGCGTGAAATTCTACGAAAGCCATAATGACACTGAGTGCATCAGGTGCTTAAAATGCATGAATGAGTCATGCAAATTCGGTGCAATATCATATGAGTTTGCCGGGGCATCCGGCAGGCAGGAAAGTGAACCAGTCAGCGAAAAGCTGTGATTGCAGGCAGGTAACCGGTTATCAGTAATCAGTTATCAGAAACAACAGACTATTCTCGGCTGACTTGAATCCTCGAACCCTTGAATCCTGGGCCCCTTCTATTCATTTTTTTGTTACAAGAGAAACTGACGCTTCTGAAAACTCGACAGGGGTTTTCTTCCCGCCATCATCTCCCTTCTGCTTTATCTTTACTCCGCGGGTCTTGGTGCCTATATCGGCCGGCCTGGTTTTTATATCGTATATTCCGCTTGCTGATTCAAGCTCCAGGTCTCCCAGTTGTGAAGATCCGGCGTAAACCGTTATGCTCTCGCTTCCGAAAGGAGGAGAAACTTCCAGGTCAAATCTGTCTTCACCGGAAGGTATATCATACACCGTTCCTCCCTTGAAATAATTCTCAGGGCTGTATGGGTTGGGAAATAGCTGAACAGACTTTCCTGCCGCGTCTTTATATACTACTCTGGCGTAAAAAGGTTTATTCCCCCTGATATATACTTTTATCTTCTCGGAGTTTTTATATTCTTTCTTATCGGTCCATATCCTGACGTTTAACGGGGATGTGGGGTCATCAAAAGATGCTTCTTTTGCATTACTCTTGATTTTTTTCTCGTCAGGAAGTACCTCGGCCTTTACCTTCAGTTTGAAGCACTCTCCTGCCGAAGGATCCCTGTACCATATCTTATCAGTCTCTTCAATCACCCTTACGGAAGCGTTTGAATATGCTTTAACAATATCACTCTCAAGAACGAAGTTTTTCACTTCAGTATTACTTTCAAGATATGTCAGCGTGTATTCGACGGCTTTCCGCTTTGCATCCGATAGCGCCGCCTGCTCGGTATCTTTCCTTGACTTGTCCTCACCCATGCAGGCGTAGCCTTCGGCTTCCGTAATGGTGGATTGCGAAGCATAAGTATCCGATATCATCAGCGCGCAAAGAAGTAATGCGATAAGTATTCTATTCATGGGAAAACCTCATTATCTGCGGATTTACCGGGCTCTGCATCTATTCAAGCAGGGCGCCTACCCTTTTGTCCAGAAAAGCTTCGGTCTGTTTCCCGATTATCTTTTCAACTATTTTCCCGTTTTTAATCAGGTAAATCGTAGGTATTGCATATATATCGTATACTTCCGACATATCGACCTTTGTCCAGTAAATGGGAAAGTTTACCTTTGCCTTGTCGGCTATCTTCTGCATAGTCTCAGGCCCGTCTATGTCAACACTTATTCCTACTATTTTCAAACCCTTATCATTATATTTGTCGTGAAGTCTTATAAGAAAAGGCAATTCCTCGCGGCACGGGCCGCACCATGAAGCCATTGCAACAACAAGAGATCTGTTATCTCTGTTTTTCATCAGTTTGTCGAGTCCATCCTGCTCAATCTTCTGAATCACCATCCTCGGGCTCTCCTGGGCAAATAGGGGCGAAACGGAAAAAGCCGCAAGCGCTATACAAACGGCTGCAAATATGACTCCTTTTTTCATGATCCTTATATACATTTTGTCTCCTGCATGCTATTTTTATAACGGTTTTATGACTGTTTCATAAAAACCGTTATTACCTGCCTTTCAGTTTTTTCATCTCCGCAACCAGAGCACCAAGCTCAGGTCTCTTGTTTATATCTGCTACATGGGCATATCTCAAGATGCCTTCCTTATCTATAAGAAAGAGGGCTCTTTCAGTCACGCCTTCCGTTCTTAAAACACCATACAAGCCGGCCACCGCTCCGTGGGGCCAGAAATCCGAAAGAACCGGAAACCACAATTTACCCATCTGATTAGTCCAGGCAAAAAGGGTCGGGACATTATCGACGGTTATGCCAAGCATGATGGTTTCGTTTTCATCAAAAAAACTCTTTGCAAGGTTATATCCGGGCCACTGGTCGGAACATACCGGAGTCCATGCTGCCGGAACAAAGGAAAGAACCACATTCTTTTTCCCCTTGAACTGGCTGAGGGAGATTTTCTCCCCGGAAACCGAAGGAAGCGTGAAATCAGGAGCCGGCTCGCCTACCCTGACCTTAAGCACGCTGTCGACCGGTTTCAATGCCCCGGGATTATATATGTTGTCCTTGTATGCATCCGAAAGCGCGAAAGCGGGAGCATATATTAAAAGGAGAGCAATAACCGGGATAATTCTTTGCATATTATTTTTAAACATGGATATACCTCCTTCTTATTTTAATTTTGCAAGATTTTTAATCTTCTTTAAAAATTCATCCAGATTGCCTACGCTTCCCAGCTTGGAATAAATGACTTTATGCGTTCCGTTTTTGTTGATTTTAATGGCGATAAAATATGGGGTTCTCACTTCTCCCAGCATACCGTGAGCAGAAAATTCGCCGTCGGAAAATAGAGGAAATTTTATATCATATGTCTTTTTAAAAAAAGCGATTTCAAAATCCGAGTTCCCGGCTCCGATTCCGATAAGCTTTAC
>JAUPLM010000139.1 GCA_030836965.1 Thermodesulfobacteriota bacterium
ACCTCCCAGCATCAGCATGATCCTTTACTGCATGATAACCAACGTGTCGTTACAGGGGCTTTTCCTGACCGGATTTGTACCGGGTGTTCTGATAATGCTTTTCACCTGTATCTATACATATATGATATTGAAGAATAACACGCAAATTGAGCGTGCGCCCGTACCGTCTTTTACGGAAGTGCTGGCTATTCTTAAAGACGGATTCTGGTCCCTGATGCTTCCTGTTATTATTTTTGCCGGGACTTTTTCAGGTGTTTTCACGGCAAATGAAGCCGCTGTTGTTGCCTGCATTTATGCTTTTATTATCGAGATATTCATTCATAAGTCGATGAAGTTAAACACCGTAAAAAAAGTAACTATAAATTCGGCGGTCACATCGGCGACACTTTTAATTATAGTAGCGGGAGCCTCCTGTTTCGGGCGCTACCTTACATTCGAGAATGTTCCCGGTAAAATTGCCGAAGCCGTAGTTGCCAATATACATTCGCCTATCATGTTCCTTATGACAATGAATATAATGCTCCTTATCGTGGGAATGTTCATGGATGTTATATCGGCGACGCTCATTCTGGGTCCTGTTATTATTCCGATGCTCGGTACCTTTGGAATTGATGTAATGCATTTTGGTCTGTTGATGACCGTCAACCTTGCAATAGGTTACTGTACGCCTCCTGTTGGAGTGAGTATGTATATCACTGGAGCAATGGCAAATAAGGATATTGTTTTTGTCACAAAGGCTGTCATGCCGTTTATCATAATACAGATAATCGTTCTCTTCATGATGACATACTGGTCGGACCTTGTTTTATGGCTTCCAAAAGCCATGGGGTTCTGGGAGGCGATTGAGTCTGCGGCGCCTGCTTTGTAATAAACATTAATTTCTATCCGGTGGAAAATGGAACGGGAATCGGACCAACATAACCTTCGCAAAGCACTTAGCTACCGCTGGGTGATTTTCTGGATCCTCGCGTTCGGTTATGTTCTTGTCTATTTCCATCGTCTCTGTCCGGCGGTCGTGGCCGTTGACATGATGAAGGATTTGAACGCCGGCGGAGCCCTCACAGGGTTCCTGTCGGCGGCCTATTTTTATCCCTATGCCCTGATGCAGCTTCCGGCAGGTCTTCTGTCGGATACCTGGGGTCCCCGCAAAACAATCACATTATTCTTCATTATTGCGTTTGCAGGTTCGGTCATGCTCGGATTTGCTCCTTCGGTCTCTATGGCTATACTCGGCCGCACACTTGTAGGGATAGGCATAGCCATGCTTTTTGTGGCTACGATGAAGGTTCTTGCCGAGTGGTTCAAGAAAAAAGAGTTTGCAATGATGACCGGAATTCTGATGGCCATGGGAGGTCTCGGATCACTCACAGCCACGGTTCCTCTAGCGCTCCTAAGCGGCTGGATCGGATGGCGCTTTTCTTTCATCATCGTAGGTATTCTGACTCTTCTCCTGGCTGTTCTTATATGGTTTTTTGTATATGACAGGCCAGAAGACCGCGGATGGCCTTCTCCAGCCGAGCACACCGGAGATGGTACCCAATCGATCAAACTTTCGGAAGGTATTAAGAAAGTGATATCCTCCCCGTCTTTCTGGCCTCTTGCCGTATGGTTCTTTTTCGACTGCGCGATATTCTTTTCATTCGGGGGACTTTGGGGCGGGCCTTATCTGATGCAGATTTATAAGATGACGAAACCGGAAGCCGGGCGTATCCTTTCCATGCTTGCCATCGGTATGGTTATAGGAAGCCCCCTGCTCAGCTACCTGTCCAACAACCTGTTCCGCGGGCGAAAACCGGTCATAGTAATTTCAAGCGCCATAGTTCTTGTGATTACGTATTTTATGGCGTTTCATACCGAAGGAATATCCGTTTCAGGACATTACGCTATCTGTCTCGGCCTTGGAATATTTTCAAGCGCGATAGTAGTCATTGGGTTTACCGCCACTAAAGAAATCTTTCCAGTCCAGATGGCGGGGACTGCCATAGGACTTGTGAATTTATTCCCTTTCGCGGGCGGAGCCGTTTTCCAGCCGGTGCTGGGATATATACTTGAGCGTCAGGGCCGCGTCGAAGGGGCCTTTACCGTTGCAGGTTATAAGAATGCTTTTCTGGTTCTTTTTTGCTGCGGGATCATAGCCTTTTTATCAAGCTTTTTCCTCAGGGAAACCATGTCGAAAAAATAACATGACTCTCCAGCCGGTAATTCTTTACTTTTATTACAAACAGAAGAACAGAAGATATAATCTCTTACTTGCTAAAGAACTTTTCTGATGGCTGCAAAAAAAACGATAAACACGAGAAAATGCCCGGATAAATCTGCTGATAAGGCTAACAGAGGCGCGGACAAGCGCTACAGGGCTCTTCTGGAATTTTTGCCCGACCCTGTTATCTTCGTGGACCTTAAAAGCAATATCATTTATTTAAACCCTGCTTTTACGAAAGTATTCGGCTGGAGCATGGAAGAGCTCGAAGGAAAGCTGATACCGTTTATCCCCGATTATCTGAAGGAAGAGACCCGGACAGGAATAAAGCTGCTTTTTAAGGAAAAAGTCATTCATGGTTTCGAAACGAAGAGGCTGACCAAGGAAGGCAGGACCATTGATGTTGTATTAAACAGCGCTCTCTATTACGAAGATGAAAACAGGCCGGCAGGGCAGGTGGTGATATTGAGGGATATCACCAGAGAAAAACGTATAATGCGAAGGAACGAAGCCCTTTACCGCGTTGCAAAAGCCCTTCCCCAGTATCAGTCTCTTAACGAGCGGCTTGAATTTATTATTAAAGAAGTACAGGATATAATCGGTTTGACAGGCGCTTCCGTCATACTGCATGATGAGAAGAAAAATGAATTTTTCTTTCGTGAAGCGGTTTACGAAGACGGAGAGACCGATAAGCGAATAAAGGAGATAAGGTTTCCTGCCGACAAAGGAGTTGCGGGTTATGTGTACAGAACAGGCCAACCCCTGATAGTTCCTGATTATCAAAAGAGTCCGTATTATTTCGGACAGGTTGATGAACAGTCCGGTTACCAGACCAGAAACATGCTTGACGTACCGATACGCACGCCTGACCGAATTATCGGAGTCCTCTGCTCAGTGAACAAAAAGGAAGGCGCATTTGATGAAGATGATCTGGAAATCTTGAGCGCTATCGCAAGCACTGTGGCGTCTCCTATAGAGAATGCCAGAATCAACGAAGAACTCAAGCGCTCATATGAGGAGGTCAAAAGCTTAAACAGAGCCAAAGACAAGGTAATTCACCATCTCTCCCACGAGCTGAAAACCCCCGTTTCCGTTCTTTCCGCTTCTATTTCACTGCTTGCTAAAAGGCTTGCCGGTATAGACGGCATGGATAAAAAGTACTGGAAAGCGATAATGGAGAGGGCTCAGAGAAGCTTGAAGCGCATTCTGGACATGCAGTATGAGATTGAGGACATCCTCCGTGAGAAAGATTACTCGACCTACCACATGCTTTTGACCCTTGTTGACGCCTGTGCGGATGAGATAGAAGCTCTTGCCGCGCTTGAATCCGGAAATGACGATGTGGTTCAGGGTATCAGGAACCGCATTGAAGAACTTTTCGGACCCCGCGATGCGGTAGCCGAAGATATATTTCTGCATGAGTTTGTTGAAAAAAAAATACGGGCTCTCAGTGTGCGGTTCGAACACCGCAGATGCAGAGTAGAGGTAAGAACCGAGCCGGTGCCTGCTGTTTCGATTCCGGCGGATGTTCTTTCCAAGATAGTTGAAGGGCTGGTGAGAAATGCGGTCGGGAACACGCCGGACGGCGGGAAAATCGTAGTTTCTGTAAAAAACGGCGAAAAGGGACCCGAAATAGAAATAAAGGATTTTGGTGTCGGTATAACCGAAGAAAATCAGCGCCTGATATTCGAGAGCAATTTCAGCACTCGTGAGACTATGCAGTATTCCTCCCGCCAGCCTTATGATTTCTACGCGGGAGGTAAAGGATTCGATCTTCTCAGAATGAAAATTTTTTCAGAGAAATACGGCTTCAATA
>JAUPLM010000140.1 GCA_030836965.1 Thermodesulfobacteriota bacterium
AGGTCTATTATCAGTATATCAACATGGTCAAGCATCTCCTTTGTAGGGATGCGTGTTTTTCCGTAAAGACTGAAAACAGGAATGTTAAGCAAGGGATCGATCAAATTTTCGGATTCAATCATATTGTCCTGCTTTTCTGAAAAAAAACCATGCTGGGGAGAATAAAGAACGACAAGTTTTCCGGGTAATTTAGAGCTTATCAATTCGCGCGCATGGCTGAAATTTCTGTCAACAGAAGCCGGGTTACACAGAAGGCCCAGGCGTTTATCACGAATAAAAGCGGGAGGGGAATCAATAAAATTCTCAAGACCTGTCAAAACCGGAACCATCATGTTCAGCATCTCCTTTTCTGTCTCTTTATCATACCAGAATTTGGAAAGACAAGTTTTCCTTAATATATTAAAGGAACTTCTCCGGATTAGTAAGTGTCCATCCGGAAACAAATTATGGGCACTAATGCGTTTCCAATGCGGGAATAGGCAATTTTGGGCAAGCTCAAGGAAATCAAGGGATTACGCGAAGACATATGCATAGTATGTCGCACAAGAAATCCCGCAGATTGACACAGAGATCGCCCAAAAGGGCCATTTCCGGATGGAAACTAGAATAAACACGGAAAAGAGTATGTCAATCGGAACAATCTGTTATATAAAGATTTTGCTATGCAGGGGGTTGGGTTTTACGCTGCCCCTGCATAACAAAAGATAACGAATGGAAGTTATTTATATTTTCTTTCGCTGTGTATTTTTCTTTTCAAGTAGTGCCGCATGTGCCGCAGCAAGCCTTGCTACCGGAACCCTGAAAGGGGAACAGGAAACATAAGTCAGCCCGAGTTCGTGGCATATCATGATCGATTTCGGATCACCTCCGTGCTCGCCGCATATTCCGCATTCAAGATCAGGTTTGACGGATCGTCCTTTTTTTACCGCTATATCCATCAACGCTCCCACGCCGTCCCTGTCAATCGTAGCAAACGGATTGTCCGGAAGAATACACGACCCGAGGTATTCAACCAGAAAACCGGATTCGGCATCATCTCTCGATATTCCGTAGGTTGTCTGGGTAAGATCGTTTGTTCCGAATGAGAAGAAAGAAGCATACTCCGCAATCTTGTCAGCAGTCATAGCAGCGCGCGGAAGCTCTATCATGGTTCCGAAACTATAATCAATTTTCATGTCATTTTCACGCATTACTTTTACCGCTTCAGTTTCAAGCGTGTCGCGTTGTACTATAAGCTCATTAACATGGCTGGTAAGCGGTATCATGATTTTCGGATATACCTTTATACCTTCTCTGGCAACTATACATGCAGCCTCAAAAACAGCCCTTACCTGCATTTTTGTGAGATCGGGAATATGTATTCCAAGCCGGACGCCTCTCATGCCGAGCATAGGATTATCTTCACGCAAACTTTCGACCCGCTTCAGAATATTCTCCTTTACCTTAATCTTCTGCAGAAGTTCATCTATTTCGGACAGATTACCGGCGTTCTTTATCCGGATCTTTAAATCGGAAAGATCGCGCATCAATTCAACATGATTCGGCAAAAATTCATGCAGCGGCGGATCAAGCAGTCGGATAATAACCGGAAGGCCGTCCATAATACGGAACAGCTCAGTAAAATCATCCCGCTGAAAAGGGAGAATGGCATTGATTGCTTCGCGCCGTTCAATCGGAAAATCGGTCATTATCATTTTCTGAATAAAAGGCAGGCGTTCGGATTCAAAGAACATATGCTCGGAACGGCAAAGCCCTATGCCTTCCGCACCGTAATCGCGGGCGCGTTTCGCATCCCTCGGATAATCGGCATTCGCCCAGACCCCAAGCCTCCTGAATCCGTCTGCCCATAATAGCAGTTTTATCAGCCAGGGGTCCTTTATGTCCGGGATGGTCGTCGGCAGTTTATCCAGATATACTTCACCGGTTGAGCCGTCAATCGATATCCAGTCCCCTTCATGTATTATAGTATCTTTTACGCTCATCCTGCGCCTGCCAAGGTCAACCGTCAGCGAAGAGACGCCGACAACCGCGGGCTTCCCGAACTGCCGGGCAACAAGAGCCGCATGGCTTGTACGACCACCGCGCGTTGTTAAAATACCTTTTGCCGCAAGCATTCCATGAACATCATCCGGACGTGTTTCGGGACGAACCATGATAACCTGCTTGCCTTCCTCTTTTGCCCATGTTTCGGCCCGGTCGGCATCGAAAGCTACAACTCCAACAGCAGCCCCGGGAGAGACATTGAGCCCGGTTGCCAGCAGCCTGCCTTCAGTTTTTGCAGCTTCAACCGCTTTTCTGTCAAACTGGGGATGCAGAAAGAAATCTATCTGCTCCGGGCTAACCCTGAGAACAGCTTCTTCCCGCGTAATAAGTCCCTCATCGGCCATATCCACGGCAATCCTCACAGCGGCCTGGGCCGTTCGTTTTCCGTCCCTTGTCTGAAGCATCCAGAGTTTGCCTTTTTCCACCGTGAATTCCACATCCTGCATGTCGCGGTAGTGTTTTTCAAGCCGGTTTGCCACCTCTTCGAATTCAAGGTAGGCGGCCGGCATCTCGATTTTCATTTCCGTGAGATCCTTGGTCAGCCGGATGCCGGCGACAACATCTTCTCCCTGAGCATTTATCAGATAATCTCCTTCTATCTGCTTTTCCCCTGTGGAACCATTACGGGTCATTGCTACTCCGGTTGCGCTGTCATTCCCCATGTTTCCGAAAACCATGGTTACTATGCTTACCGCGGTTCCGAGCTCGTGTGAAATGCCTGCCGCATTACGATAATCGACGGCCCTCTTTCCGTTCCAGCTCTTAAAAACAGCCTCGGTCGCAAGGCTCAACTGCTCATACGGATCTGTGGGAAAATCTCTTTGCGCCTGCCGTCTGAAAATTCGTTTGAACTCTTCCGTTATTTTTTTCCATGAATCGGCTGAAAGCTCCGCATCGCTTGAGACATTCGCCGCCGCTCTTGCTGCTGAAATCACTTCTTCGAATTTTTCATCGGGTATCCCCATTACCACGCTTCCGAACATCTGCACCAGGCGGCGATATGAATCGTATACAAACCGTTCATCTTTTATATATCCCGCCAAACCTTTTGCGGTTTCGTCATTGAGACCGATGTTGAGAACGGTGTCCATCATACCTGGCATTGAGAATTTTGCGCCTGACCTGCAGGAAACAAGCAGAGGATTATGCGGATCTCCGAAATTTTTTCCTGTTGCAAGCTCTATTGTTTTCAGAGCCTCTTTTTCTTGCTCCCACATCCCTTCCGGGAAAACAGCTCCTTCAGCCAGATATGCGTTACAAGCCTCGGTCGTCACTGAAAAACCTGGTGGTACAGGAACTCCTATACGCGCCATTTCAGCAAGGTTTGCCCCTTTTCCTCCCAGCAAGCCTCTTACATCATCCCAGTTTCCGCCGACATACGCCTCGGCAAGATCCACTTCATTAAACAAGTAAACCCATTTTCTGGACATTTTGATCACCTC
>JAUPLM010000141.1 GCA_030836965.1 Thermodesulfobacteriota bacterium
CGGACCTCTTCAGCCCTGTTTTCAAAAAGACCAGGTTGTTCCGCAGAGACTTTCCTTCCCAGCTCAAGCAGTTCTGAAAAAATCATGACCATCGGGTCTTTGAAAGATCTCAGGCCTTCCGTATCCCAGACAATTACCCTTATCAATTGAGGGACGTTCTCTTTAAACTTGAGCCATTTATCAAGCTGCTCTTCATTTTCTACGAAAAAGAATTTTGATTCCGAATTGTTGAGAACATATTCAACCTGAGGCCAGGCATTGGTAGCGTAAACTCCTACTGAAACGGCTCCGGCGCACTGTATGCCCATATCCGCGATGATCCATTCGGGGCAGTTATCTCCGATGATCGAAACGCAGTCGCCTTTTTCAAGCCCCATAGATATAAGGGCGGAGCCGACATATCCGGCTCTTTTGTAATATTCGTTCCAGGATATGTCATGCCACAGTCCGTACTCTTTTTTCCGCATGGACACCCTGTCGCCATATTTTGATACGGTGCTTTTAAAAACCTTCGGGACGGTATTCAACTCAATGCTTTTTATCTCCACTGCTTCTTCCTCTTCCACCGCTGATAACCCTTTGCGGACGACTCTGAACGGACCCCCATGTAGAACTCCCTGACATCCTTGTCTTCCATCAGGTCTTTTGACCTGCCTTTCATGACAAACCGGCCGTTTTCAAGGATAAGACCGACGTCTGAAACCGAAAGCGCCATTCTCGCATTCTGTTCCACAAGAAGAATCGTTACTCCTTCGGAATTAATTGTTTTAATTATATTGAAAATCTCTCTTACAAGAATCGGGGAAAGGCCAAGGGAAGGCTCATCAAGGAAAAGGAGTTTCGGCCTGTTCATAAGCGCCCTTCCCATGGCGAGCATCTGCTGCTCCCCGCCGGAAAGCGTTCCGGCCCATTGATTTTCCCTATCTTTCAATATAGGAAAATTTTTATATATCCTGTCAATATCTTCCTTTATTCCTGATTTATCCTTCCTTACATAAGCTCCCATAAGAAGGTTTTCCTTTACCGTGAGCTCCTTGAAAACCTCCCGGCCTTCAGGAACGTACGAGATGCCCATCCGCACAATCTCTTCCGTATCCATCCCGTCGATACGCTTGCCCATATATTCTATGGTGCCCTTATCGGGCTGGTCTTCGATAAGACCCATCACGGTCTTTAAAACAGTAGATTTACCGGCTCCGTTATTTCCGAGGATTGCCGTAATCGTACCTTCTTCAACTGAAAGAGAGGCTCCCCGTATGGCATAGATCAGGTCATAATAGGTTTCAATATTCTTTATCTCAAGAATCGTGCCCAACGGTCTCATCCTCCCCTAAATACGCTTTCAGCACCTCGGGATGCCTTTGCACCTCCTGAGGAGTTCCTTCGGTTATAGATTTTCCGAAATTAAGAACAAGTATCCTGTCTGAAATATCCATGACCATGTTCATATCATGCTCTATAAGAAGCATGGTGACTCCGAGCTCATCCTGGATATCTTTGATCCAGAAGATCATGTCCTGCTTCTCTTCCGAATTCATTCCGGCGCAAGGTTCATCAAGAAGAAGCAGCTCGGGTTCAAGGGCAAGAGCCCTCCCCAGCTCTATCAGCTTCTGTGTTCCGTAAGGAAGACCCCCGACAAACTTGTTTCTTACAGACTGAAGGTCCAGAAAATCTATTATCTCTTCGACTTTCCGTCGGTGGTTTATCTCCTCTTTTCCCGCATATGAACGCCTTCCCCACATGGTTATACCGTTTAAAATGCCTGTCCTGATATAAATATGGCGGCCAAGCATTATATTTTCCATGGTATTCATATGGCTGAAAAGTTCGATATTCTGAAAAGTGCGGGCCAGGCCTAAACGCGCAACTTTATCCGGCTTTTTGCCCTGAATCTTTTTTTCTTTAAAAAGAACATTCCCGGAATCAGGTTTGTATATACCGTTTATGCAGTTGAAAAGGGTCGTCTTCCCGGCGCCGTTTGGCCCGATGATGGCATAAATCTCCCCTTTATTGACCTCAAAGGTTATATCCTGGAGAGCTTTAAGTCCGCCGAAAGATATAGATAGTTTATCGACATTAAAAAATGGCATTGGTTTCTTTGTATTTTTTATAAATTCGGAGAAAGGGATGATGGGATTCAGGAGTTCAGGGATTCAAGCGTTAGTTTTACAACCACTCGAATCCCCGAACCCTGCCCTAGGCCCGCCAATCAGTATGGCGGGACCCTCGAATCCTTATGTCATTACTCGTATTTAGTCCAGCCGGTCAACTGCTTGTAACCGCTGGTTTCTGTGCATTGAACTAGAAAAACCTCGTTGGTTCCCTGCCGGCAGGAGGGATCCTTTTCATTGAAAGGCTTGAAATTTACCTTCCCAAGAATTCCCTGGAAGTTTTTCAGCCCTTCCAGTTCCTTTACAAAACGTTCCCTGGTAACATCCTTACCGCATCTCCTCAGAGCCTCAACTGCCGGCTCAACAAAACCGATCCCCGCGGTAAAGAACACGCCCCATCTTTCTTCCTTGGCGGCATACTTATCAAACGCCTTCTTGTATTTCAGCATAAGCGGATTGGTGGAGTCGGGGACTTCTCCGAAACTTGCTGTTATTACACCTGTCCACAACCCCTTGCCTATTGTGTTCATGAACGGAAAATCGGAAAGGGTACTCGTGCTCATCCACTGTGGAGCAAACTGCATCGCTTTTGAAGTTCCGATGATCCGGAGACCATGAGACGGGTTAACGAACAGAATAACTACGTCGGCATCAGACTGTTTCAGCTTCATTACATGGGGTTTTAAATCCGTATCTGTTACTTCAACAGGCACAGATTCAACCAGTTTCATCCCTAAATTACCCAGTTCTGCTTCGGTTCCCGCCAGACCTTCTTTCCCATAAGCATCGTTCTGGTAAACTATGGCAAATTTCTTCTTTCCCATCTTTGTCACGCCGTAATTACAAAGCGCCTTTGCTTCTATAAAGTACTGAGGATATACTCCAAAAAGATATTTACTCGGAGGCATTACCCACACCTGATTGCCTGCAGCAGGTCCGACCCATGGAATCTTCTTTTCCATAAGATAATCTTTGACTGCAAGACCTGTGGCGGATCCGACCCCGGAAACCCATGCAAACATTCCTTTTCCTTCCTGGAGTTCTTTCACTCCCGCCTTTGTTTTGGCCGGGTTATAACCGTCATCAAACATGTGAAGGATGAGTTTGCGCCCGTTTATACCACCTTCATCATTTATCATCTTGAAATAAACATCGGTTCC
>JAUPLM010000142.1 GCA_030836965.1 Thermodesulfobacteriota bacterium
AACCATCGAGGTCCCCTGCCGGAGCGAGTTTAAGATGTTCTATCTTATACTGCAGGCTCCGGACCTTTGCCCACGGATAGAACAACCCGAAGGTTACGGCAATTGCAAGAGAATTCGTCAAAACAATAAATAAATAATCTTTCAGCTTCATATCGGCTTCAAAACGGTGGCCTGCAAGGCTGCTCGAGTTATAAAGCAGATTTCCGGTCTTAACCGATATGCAGGCAAAAATATAAAGATAGAGGGCAAGAAGAACAAGGATGAAAAGCGGAGGAAAGAGAAAAAAAGAGCCTGCAAACAGAAGAGCGCCGATCAGGACAGGAATAAGAAGACTTAGAAAAATACGGTTGTAATCCCCGTATGACGCGTTGAATTTAAAACCAGTTGTGCCGTAACCGGAGTTTTCAACCATGAATTTTCTCTGCCTGTAGTAAGCATAAGGAAACATGATACCGAGTGTCAAAAATGCAACTATCGGCCATAAAAGGTATGCTTTTGCGGCTTCCCCGTAAGATCCGCTGAAAGCAAATCGGATATTTCTCAGAGAGCTGTTTCTCGCGTTGAAAGCAAGAGAACGGATTACAAGCCACGGAAGGGCTATTACAAAGGTTATGCTCAGCACTATCCCCGCGATGGGCACTATTTTTGACAACACGCCCTGAAGCAAAAAGAAACCGGCGACTATAAGACGGCCTTTCAGTATTTTTGAAGGTTTTGCCAGGTATTCAAAGCTTGCTCCGCCGATTCTTGTGTTGCCGTAAATGTACTGGTTCTTTCGGACTTTGGCCCAGGCGGAATAGATTCCCAGGGTAATTATCGAAAGAAGGATGTTGACAAGCCATATGCGGAAATACTCTGAACCGCTCCCGCGGAATTCAAACGGGATCTTATCCCGCTTCTTTTCCGCGGCTGCCGGTTTTGCCGCCTGAGGTTTAACATCGGTATCAACAGTTTCAAAAACAACTTTATTTGAGGATTCTTTTTCATCTCCCGGTCCCTGTATCAGAGGAATCTCTGAAGGCTTCCCTTCCTGAATGCCGGCCGGAGCCTGCATCGGTTCCGGAAACACCTCCAATCCTGCTTTTTTGAGCACTTCAATATATTTTCCGGCTTTCCGCTCATCCAGATCTTTTTTTAATATAAACCTCTTTAGCGCAAGAATCTGTGCCGCTTTTTCCTCACTTACTGAAAACAGCCCGGCAATATTACGTTTGACATCACCGGGCTCGAAGCCGGCCATGATTTTGCCCCTGTACACGATATTATATCTGATTTCAGCCATTCTTTCCTCCTGTGGAGAACTCTCTTTCTGCACCTGTTTTGCCATGGGACTTTGGATGACATCCGGTATAAAGCTGTTTTTCTATACTTCTTCATCCCAAAACCCTGAGGTCAGCTCAGCGAGTTTTTCTCTCTGCGGTAAGGTCAGGGAACAGAACGGTGAGTTATCAAAGGTTGTCTCCCTGTTTTCGACGATCAGAATTTTCGCGTCCCTGCTTAACGTGTGTGTATGCCAGACCGACTTTTTGACGTTGTAAATCTTAAACGGCTCCATATCCTCCGCAAAGATCTCCTGAACATTCTTATCTCCGTCACCGATAAAAAGTACGCAGCGTCCGCGGAGCAAAACGAACACCTCGTCGGTCTCATTGTGGCGCTGCATGGCCGTGATCTTTTCAGGCAAAAGATCGTTGCTGTAGTTTAAGACCGCGACCCGCCATGAGCCGTAATCAACCACAGGACTGTATCCTTCTTTATCATAATCGCTTACTTCCAGCAGTTTTTCACTGATTGATCCACTCATGATTTATTTCTCCGGACACGGCCTGTTTTAAAGTTGAATAAAGCTTGATGGACTCGTAAAAACTCATAATCAAACGGATTTGAACCTTTTACGGGCCGATCATATTTACAAGCCTTCAATTTTTTTCTCCTTCGGATGCTTTATCGAATAAACAAGTTTTTTTGAAACTGACTTGCCTGCCTCAATATCGACAATCCATTTAAGCTTTCCGTTTTCAGGATTGTATTCGGCTCCGGATGATTCAACCAGTTTGACGGCAAGATCCTTATTTTTTGATACCGGGATCTGGTCCTCAATCATAATTTTAACCGCAACCTTTTTATTGTTTTTTACCTTGATTTCAAAAGCAAAAGTTCTCTCAAGGTCGCTGCTTAACAGTTTATCCTCCGAATAATCTTTAAGGGATTCCCTTGAAACGGAAATGCTCTGATCGCGGCCGAGGGAAATTGAAAGTTTATCTTTTGCGGATTCGGGATTTATATATGCCTGGCCGATGTAGGAATTTTCAAAATATATGCTGGATTGACCCGCCAGAAGGTTGTAGCCCGCCCAATCGGTTAAGCCGGCAACCAGAAATGCATTGCCGTCAATTTTCGGAACCGCGTGATATTCAAAACCGGCGGGGATGGAAAATTCCTGCAATGCGACATAATGCGATTTGCCGTCTGCCGGAATTGAATATTTTATCTGAGGTCTGAATTCAACCGAAAGCTGTTTTGCGTTCACATCAAAATAATCGGCCATTGTTTCCGCTTTATGCGGCGCAGCCGATTGATTCGTATCAAATTCTTCCAATACCGGAGCGGCAGCCGATTTAGCAGCATACTCTCTCATTTTCAGATATGAGCTCTGGCGCTGAAAATCTATAAACCATGTCGAAAGTTCGGGCTTTTCATTGCTTAACGAGGGGTTCCTTGTTGAAAGAACAACTTCAACATCCTTCCAGTCGATCCCGCTCTGCTGCCGGACATCCGCCTTCGAGTTCAGATTTGCGGGAGAGTTTATTTTGTCGACGCGTATATCATAAAAAGGCTGCCACCCTGCATCCGGAATGAAATATGACAGATTAAGTTCTGCCGGACCGCCTGCTTTTGATAAAACGGATATTACGACTTCGTTTGTTGTTTTCCTGCTGTTCGCGGCAACTTCATTCAGCTGGTTTTTTACCCTGTCTATATCCTTCTGGATCTTCTTTCCGTTAAGGGAAAGATCAAGGATCCTGCCGTTGATTTCGGCATGCCGTTTCGTATAATATTCAGCTGTCTTCTGAAGATCCGTCAACCAAACGCCTTTACCCTTTCCGCTGATTCGTTTGTTTGCCGCGAGAAGGTCGAGTTCGGCTTTAAACGCATCAATACCGATCTGATTCAGGGAAAGCGATTTATTAAGTGAATCAAGTGACTCTTCGAGCGCTTTTATCCTGGGATTCTTTTCCACAGGACGCAGATAATCAAAACGCTGAACAACAGACATAATTACCGCATCACCTTTTCCGGAAACATTTATGCTGCCGCTTTCAATTTTTGATGCGAGTCCCGTAAAGACAACCTCGTTTAAGCCTTTATCAAGATTCATGCGTGCGGCATGAGAAAGCTCCGCGCCTTTAAGAAAAATCTTCACATTTGAAAGATTGGGCGAAACGACAATTTCGTTTGAAGCAAAAAGAACGGATGGAATAAAAAAAAATACTACTAGCATAAAGATACATTTTTTCATTTTAAATTTTCCTCGCAGGTCTATCTGTATTTTCCAACCCCGGTAAACGGAACTCTTTTCAGCGCCCCCATGAAGGGTAGAAAAGCGCAGAAAATAATCTCTGCCTTATTAAACGTTTGAACTTAAAACAACGGGCGCGCTGAATCCGCCTTAAGCAATGGAATGCGCTCACTGTTTTTAGTTCACGATATGATGAAATTATACGTTTTACAATTAAAAAATCCCTTGACTTTTTTAGGGGGTAAGATACTTTCAGTCCAGTATTAATCGAAGAGTTGAATAGTTATGATGTTTATTTTAGTTCTTTCTTCACTATATATCTTTTTAAACGGAATTTAAAAGGGATATCGCACAGGAAAGCCTGTAATTGATGTAAACCATGTTTTGCAGTTACCGCCTATTATTTACAATCTTTTAAAAGGAGAGGGTTATGATGAAACGCTTATTAATATGGATACTTGTTGCGGCGTTTGTATTTGTTGTTCCATCGGCATGGGCTCAAAAAACGGTACGATTATCAATTGCCACAGGAGGAACTGGTGGCGTGTATTATCCCATGGGCGGCGGGATGGCCAATATTTTATCTAAATACATCCCCTATATGGAAGCAACCGCTGAAGTGACGGCCGCTTCTGTTGATAATTGTCTTCTGGTGGGCGCCGGCAAGGCTGATCTCGCATTTATCATGGCGGATGTCGGATGGGATGCCTTTGAAGGAAAAGGAAAGTTCAAATCCAAAGTTCCATTGAGAACCGTAGCGGTTCTCTACGCGAATAATATGCATATCGTGACAGTTGAGGGTACGGGCATTGACAAGGTCAGCGACCTGAAAGGAAAAAGGGTTTCGACAGGCGCGCCCGGAAGCGGAACCGAGATTAAGGCTCTCAGGGTGCTGGAAGCTTACGGCATTGATCCGGACAAAGACATGAAAAGGGATAAACTGGGCGCCGCTGAGTCCGCAGGAGCTTTGAAGGACAAGAAGATCGATGCCTACTTCTGGGACGGCGGAATTCCCACTGCTTCTATTACCGATCTGGGCGCCACACCGGGGGTCAAAATCAAACTGATCAATCATGGGGACGCGGTCGTTAAAATGAGAGAAAAATACGGCCCACTTTATGTTAAAGGTGTGGTTCGCGCAAAATCTTATCCCGGAGAGGATAAAGATGTATCAATTGCTCTGGTTTGGAATTTACTGGTCTGCAATGAGAATATGAAGGATGACCAGGTTTATGATGTTTTAAAAACTCTTTTTGAACATCAGAAAGAACTGATAACCGTTCATAAGGAGGCGGCAAACCTGGTCATGGAATCACAGGCCGACGGATCGCCGATCCCGTTCCATCCCGGGGCAGTCCGGTTTTTCAAGGAAAAAGGTTTTAAGGTTAAATAATTGAAACTAAAGAAACGAACCCTCCTGCTGGCGATTGTCATGTTAATCTCGGCAGGAGGTTTTTTTCTCTTTGTCAAAAAGATAACCGTCCTTCAAATCAGGAACCTTGATCATTCACAGACCCTCCGTATAATGACGGGACCATCCGGAGCTTTTTCCATATTTTATATCAACTCGATTTACGATGAACCTGTCTCCGAAGAATTCCAGATCAAAGGCGATGCTATAATTCTAAAGGGGGTAAGAACGAAAAGTCCCGGTGTAATGGGATATTACGGATTTGATGATACCAGGGAATTCCATCCGTTGAACAGGGATCTGGGAGCTGCCTTTATTTTTAAAAAAGGGATGGTAGAAGGACAGGGATTGCGGATCGGAGAGAAAACAATATTCTTAAACGAAATCGGAGAAAAAGGGAACAGCATTCAACTAAGCGTTGAATTCATGCGTTTAGGCCGCTATCTTCTCTTGATGCTGTGCAATAATTAACGCTTAAATAAGGATAAACCGATGGAAGAGGAGAAGCAAAGGGATGATCAGGAACCGTTGATTACCGAACAAGCCCTTAAAGAAGCTGAGAAGTATATTGAAGAAGAAGAAGGTCCCGTGCGCCGGTTTGCCGGAAAAATGGAAGTTTTTATCACGGTGGTGGCGGTGGCAATGTCTCTCATCCACCTCTATGCAGCCGTCGGCATAGTCATGACCCAGGTTTTAAGAGGAATCCATGTCATGTTCGTCCTCTTCCTCTCCTTCCTGGTTTTTCCATCCTTTAAACGATATAAGAACAAGATCACCTGGTTTGATATCCTTCTTTCCCTTCTCGGAATTGCCGTCATCCTATATATGCTGGTTGATTTTGATGATTTTATATACCGTTCCGTTATTCCAAACTTTTGGGACAAGTTTTTCGGAATCATACTCATCCTTCTTATATTGGAGGCAACCCGGCGGACAAGCGGCTGGATCATGCCCGCAATCGTCATGACCTTTATCGCTTATGCGTTCACCGGGCCGTATCTCCCGAATCCCTGGACCCATCGGGGATACGACATCGATCGCATTGTGGGTCATATGTATATGACCCTGGAGGGAATTTTCGGCGTACCGATAGATGTTTCCTCTACCTTTATAATACTCTTCACCATTTGGGGCGCCTTTCTGGAATTCTCCGGCGCCGGAAAGTTCTTTATCGATTTTTCCTTTGCCGCCATGGGAGGAAAGACGACCGGGGCCGGCCGGACAGTAACCCTGGCATCTTTTCTCCTGGGAGGTCCATCCGGAAGCGGAGTGGCAACAACGGTCACATTAGGATCGGTCGCCTATCCCATGCTGGCAAAGGCCGGCTACAGCAGAGATGCCGCAGGAGGACTTCTCTCCGCAGGAGGAATCGGCGCCATCCTCTCTCCGCCTGTCCTGGGAGCGGCCGCCTTTCTTATCGCGGAATTCTTAAAAATCTCCTATCTGGAAGTCATCCTGATGGCATCCGTTCCGACCTGTCTTTATTACTGGTCCATCTTTTTAATGGTGGACATGGACGCCAGAAAATTCGGTGTCAAAGAAATTGCTTTTGATAAAACATACACACTGTGGCAATTGACCTGCCGCTACGGATATCACTTCATCTCTCTTGTCTCCATCATTGTGATCATGGTCATAGGTTTTTCGCCCATCATGTCCGTCTTTTGGGCTACGGTGATCACATTCGCGGTCAGCTTTATTCGAAGCGATACAGCCCTTTATCCTAAAAAGCTCATAAACGCTTTAAAGCGGGGAGCTTTAGGAGTTCTTCCTGTCGCCGCCACTTGTGCGGCTGCCGGAATCATTGTGGGAGTGGTAACACTGACGGGACTGGGATTAAAGTTCAGTTCAATTGTTATAGCATATGCAGGCGGAAACCTTTTTTTCACGGCTCTCTACACGGCCCTGAT
>JAUPLM010000143.1 GCA_030836965.1 Thermodesulfobacteriota bacterium
CTATGGAGCGAATAATATCGTTCAATCCCGGGCAAAGACCGCCGCAGGTTACAAGCGCACATCTCATCTTGCTGGGGTCAAAATAGATTTTCTCCCTCGGGCCGGCCATTTCAAAGGAAGGAAGTTCTTTCCCTGCCCGGACCGTCTCGGTTATACGTGCAGGATTCACATCTATCACAACTCTTTCCGTATCCGATATAAAAGCCTGCCGCTCTTTATCTTTTTCCTTGTTGTGGGCCGGCGATGGTATCTTTCCTTCTCCAAGTACCGGAATTTTCGTGTCAGTTTCAAGATCTTTCCTGTTCATTACTACCTCATCTTAAGATTATGGTTTAGCAGAAATCCCTATATTACATTAGAAACCGTTATAAAATAACCTGTACTTCCTTTGATCTTTTCGTTACGGCTCCTTATGCCGGTTACGGCATTTTATTGTCATGTGTATTTTTGGACGACGGCTTAAAACTGAAACTGCCTTTACCAAGGATATCGTGAAGGTGCAGCACTCCAAGAATTTTATTCCCGGAATCGGTTATCGGCAGAACTGTAATCTGAAATTGCTCCATAAGATACAGGGCGTCATACGCCGGGGAATCGGCACCGGATGTCCGGGGATTTTTTGTCATTACATCTTCGGCTTTAAGCACCTGAACCGGCCTGTTCTTTGCTATTGTCCGCCTGATATCCCCGTCCGTTATTATACCTGAGAGCGTATTGTCCTGCTTTACAACTATAACCGCTCCAAGTCCTCCGGAATCGATTTTAAGGACTGCCTCATGAAAGCTTGCTCCTTCAAAAACGATAGGAAGCAAATCATCTTTAATCATAATGTCTTTAACTCTGTTTGAAAGGCGCTGACCGAGTACCCCACCCGGATGAATCTTTCTGAAATCACTCGACTTGAAATCCCTCTTGTTGATAAGGACTACTGCAAGTGCATCTCCTGCCGCCAGCAGTGCGGTTGTGCTGGCTGTAGGGGCAAGCCCGAACGGGCAGGCTTCTCTTTCGACTCCGACATCAATAACTATATCACTGTGTTTCGCAAGCGTAGAATTTTTATTTCCTGTAAAGGCTATAACCTTGCATCCTATTTTTCGTATTGTCGGAACAAGCACATTGAGTTCATCCGTTTCGCCGCTGTTTGAAAGCGCAAGGAATATATCATCCTTTGAAACAATTCCGAGATCTCCGTGCATGGCCTCCACAGGATGCAGAAAAAAAGATCTGGTCCCAGTGCTGTTCAATGTCGCTACTATTTTTCTTCCAACTATCCCGGATTTGCCTATTCCTCCCACTATTAGCCGGCCTTTTGATCTGTATATAAGCTCCACCATTTCAGCAAAGCTGTCATCTATGCGGTCTGCCAGTTTAAGAATTCCTTCCGCTTCGATTTTAAGAACCTCGATTACTTCATCTATTATCATAATATTTATCTTCCTGTTTTTTTATGTCTGTCAATAAAGTAATCTTTGCAATTTTTCATCTAAAAATCAAGCTCTCTTTTCCCCCATCAATCAAAGACGCGGCAGCAGTTCGGAGATTACGCCGGCATGATCACCGGTAATCTCTCCCGACTTACGGCCTTTTATCTTGACAAACTATTACATTTAAGCCATATGATTCGAAAATTTTATCAGCTATTGCAAAGGGGAAATTACCGTATGGATATTCTTTCAAAAGATGTCATGAGTATGTTCTTCAGGAAAGCAATCCGTAAGGACAATAGCTCTATTTCGATGGATGGTGAGATGATTCGCCTTCTTATCGCCATCGATGAAAACAAAACCATGTCACGAATCGGTGAAGAGATAGGAATGAATGTTTCGGTTTTGAAAGAAACCATTTCAAAACTAGTCAACCTCGGCATCGTTGAACCGGTTACCAAAAAGACAAATTATCTAAGCAATGCCTTCCTGAATGAACTCACCGTTAATCTTACACATGCTATCGGCCCTATGGCAGAATTTTTAATTGACGATACGGTATCGGCAATGGGGCTGGCAATAAATGAAGTTCCATTGAACAGGGCTCCGGAGATGATATCGGCTATTGCGGAAGGGATTCCAGATGATCAGACACGCGCCAATTTCAAAAAGAAGATGGTAGGAATTATGCCTAAAGAAAGAATTTAAACTAAGGAGCATAAGCCATGAAGGAAATCATTTGCGACAAGTGCGGGAAAAAATACAAGGTTGACGAAACGAAGATCAAGGGCGATTCGGCACGGCTTAAATGCAAGGGTTGTGATAATGTATTAACTGTTACAAAAGAAGCGCCCCCTGCAGTAAAAACACCTGAACCTGATGTAACTGTTCCTCCCGGGGGATCTGAAGCTGATTCCTCATATGAACAGACGGTTTCACTTGCAACTGCAGAAGGTCTTGAACAGAAAAAAGCGGAAGCGTTGAGGGCCTCTGCCGGAGCGATGAAAGTCAAGTTCGGCCTCTCACCAAAGATTATTATTCTTATGCTTCTTATCAGCTTGATGCCTCTCACTCTCTATTGGGCATTTACTTTCAGGGAATCGGGCAAGATTATCAAGACGGATACCGAACTTCTTATGGCTCAGACGGTTCAGGGTCTCGGCGGCCAGGTTGATGAATGGATTGATAAAAACATTCTTATACTCCGGACAGCGGCGAGATTGAATGATATCGCCAGTATGGACCGCGGAAAACAGGAACCTGTCCTCAAGGCCATCAACCAGGAATATCCCTGGATGTACCTTGTATTTACCCTCGCAGCCGACGGAAGCAATATAGGCAGAAATGACGGCAAACCTTTAACGGATTATTCCGACAGAGATTATTACAAGGAAGTAATCCAGGGAAAAGAGCTCAGCTGGCAGGTCTTAATCGGAAAAACATCAAAAAAACCAGCCGTTGTACTTGCCGTTCCCATAAAGGCGGCGGATAACAGCATTATTGGCGTAATGGCAGCGGCCATGAATATCGACGACATATCCAAAACCGTGGCAACATGGAAAAAAGGGAAAACCGGATTTGCTTTCCTTGTCGATGAAAAGGGAAAGGTCGTATCTCACCAGATCCCCGAATATGTAATCGAACAGAAAGACCTGAGCAAACATCCTCTCATTTCCGTAATCAGGAAAAAAGGGAAAGAAGTATCCTTAAACTTTAAGAACGACAAGGGCAAACCCACTTACGGATACGCGAAGAGCAATAAGTTCGGATGGGTAACGGCCATTCAGCAGGAAGAGGAAGAAGCATTCGAACAGGTTAGAAAAAACCAGATATTCGCACTGGGCATATTCGGTTTCACGGTTATTATAGTCACACTTATTGCATGGCTTTCGGCAAGAACCATTGTAAAACCGATAACGCTGATGACAAATGCCGCCGAACGCATGAGCATGGGAGACCTTGAAGTAAAGATTGATATCAATTCAAAAGATGAGATAGGCCTCCTAGCCCAGGCCATTAACCGCATGCAAACCAGCCTTAACATGGCAATGGAAAGAATGCGGAGAAAAAAGTAACGGCTTTGAATAAAGATTTATAGAAAAAATGTTATTTTACCTATTGACAAACAGTTGACGCGGGGTTATATTCCGCCGCGAAAAAATTAAAAGCTTCACAAAAAGGCCTGGAGCATTTCATAACCAGGCCTTTTTTTTGAACTTATGACTTGAGAAAGGTGGTGACAACAATGGTTTGTACAACAGTAAGAAAAAGCAAGGAATGTCCCTTCATGTCGGCCAAGGGGTGCTCTTATAACGGCGGAATATGCCATGAAATCATAGAAAAATGTAAAGGATGCAACCGCAGCACGGAATATTCTTCCGCCTGGTACTGCACATCCTATCCTGATCCGTCTTTGAA
>JAUPLM010000144.1 GCA_030836965.1 Thermodesulfobacteriota bacterium
GTATGTCGTCTATATGAAGACCTGTCGTAGGCTCGTCAAGGATATAGACGGTTCTGCCCGTTCCCCTTTTGCTGAGCTCCCGTGAAAGCTTTACCCTCTGCGCCTCGCCTCCCGAAAGGGTTGTTGCAGGCTGGCCTATCCTGATGTAGCCGAGGCCGACATCCGATAAAGTGATAAGTTTTGCTTTTATATTATTTATCCTGTCGAAGAAAAGAACGGCCTGGTCAACCGTCATATCAAGAACATCCGCAATATTCTCCCCCTTGTATCTTACTTCAAGCGTTTCGCGGTTATACCTTTTTCCGCGGCAGATATCGCAGGGGACGTAGATGTCGGGCAGAAAATGCATTTCAATCTTTATGATGCCGTCGCCGCTGCATGCCTCGCATCTTCCTCCTTTGACATTAAAGCTGAATCTGCCGGGTTTGTAGCCCCTCATCCGGGCTTCGGGGGTTTTTGCAAAAAGCTCCCTTATATAAGTGAAGAGACCTGTATAGGTTCCGGGATTGGACCGGGGTGTTCTTCCTATCGGAGACTGGTCGATGTTTACGACCTTATCGATGTGCTCAAGCCCCAGCGCCGATTTATGGGCGCCTGCCGGTATACGCGCATTGTAAACTTTGCGGGAGAGTATGCTGTAGAGGGTTTCCAGAACAAGAGTCGATTTTCCGGAACCGGAAACGCCTGTGATGCAAACAAATTTGCCGAGCGGGAATTCGACATCGATGTTCTTGAGGTTGTTTTCCGAAGCCCCTTTGATGACGATTTTTGTTCCGTTTCCGGTGCGGCGTTTCCCGGGTACTTCAATCCTTTTACGTCCGGAAAGATACTGTCCCGTCAATGAATTTTCGTCATCCGCAAGAGCGGCCGGCGTTCCTGAGAATACTACTTTTCCGCCGTTGACCCCGGCTCCCGGCCCCATGTCGATAACGTAATCGGAGGAGAGTATCGTCTCTTCGTCATGCTCGACAACAAGAACGGTATTACCCAGATCCCTCATTTTTACCAGAGTTGCGAGAAGCCGCAGATTGTCCCGCTGGTGCAATCCTATGCTTGGCTCGTCCAGCACATAGAGGACTCCGGTCAATTTGGACCCGATCTGGGTGGCAAGCCTGATTCTCTGACTTTCTCCGCCTGAAAGAGTATAGGCCGATCTATCGAGCGTAAGATATGAAAGGCCTACATTTTCAAGGAATGCGAGTCTTTCCGCAATCTCTTTTATTATTCTTCTTGCTATGATCTCTTTCTTCCCTTCAAGCTTGAGCTCGCTGAAAAAAGCCGCGGCTTTCGACACGGAAAGCGCCGTAGTTTCAAATATTGCGGCTCCGCCGACTTTAACCGAACTGCTTGCCTTGTTTAATCTTGTTCCCCTGCACTCGGAACACGGGCTGAAGGTCATGTATTGCCTGACCTCTTCCCTTGTCTGGTTTGAATCGGTTTCCATGTAACGGCGCTTAAGTTTCGGGATTATACCTTCGAAGGCTTTTCTGTAAGTGAAGCGGCGGTTATTCTGTTCAAAGAAGAAGGTTATCTGTTCGTCGCCTGATCCGTAAAGCAGCACATGCCTGAAATTATCCGGCAGGTCCTTGAACGGCGTGTATATATTGAAATCATAATGCTTTGCCAGCGCCTCCAGAAAGTCGTTGAAATGAACTGAATTTCTGTTTGCCCAGGGAGCGACCGCGCCCTGGCGTAAGGATAGCTCCCTGTTCGGGATTATAAGATCAGGATCAAATTCTGTTGTTGTTCCGAGTCCGTCGCATTTTGGACATGCTCCCTGGGGCGAGTTGAATGAAAAGCTTGCCGGAGTAAATTCGGGATAACTGATCCCGCATGTGACACACGCCGATTTTTCACTGAAGAGAACCGATTCTCCGCCCGGGACATCCACCGTAACAAGCCCGTCCGACTGCGACATTGCAAGTTCTAATGAATCAGCCAGCCTGTTTCTTATATTTTCCTTTATGACCAGGCGGTCGACCACGACTTCTATGGTGTGTTTTACATTCTTATCCGGCTTCTCCGTTTCTTCTATATCGGAGATTTTACCGTCTATCCTGACTCTTGAAAACCCGTCTTTTTTAAGCTGCTTTAAAAGTTTTTCAAAAGAGCCTTTCTGGCCGGAAACGAGAGGAGACAAAATAATTATTTTTGTTCCTTCGGGAAAGGACATAACCTTGTCCGATATCTGATCGAGAGACTGGGCGGTTATCGGCTTTCCGCATATATGGCAGTGAGACGTGCCGGCGCGGGCGTAAAGGAGCCGCAAATAGTCATATATTTCGGTGACGGTTCCGACCGTTGATCTCGGGTTGTGGCTTGCGGTTTTCTGTTCGATTGCAATTGCCGGTGAGAGCCCCTCGATCGTATCTACATCGGGCTTTTCCATACGTTCCAGAAACTGGCGGGCATAGGTGGAAAGTGATTCGACATACCTTCGCTGACCTTCCGCATAAAGTGTGTCGAAAGCAAGCGTTGATTTGCCGGAACCCGAAAGGCCGGTTATTACGACGAGCTTGTTCCTGGGCAATTCAACATCAATATTTTTAAGGTTGTGCTGTCTGGCACCCCTTATAATTATCATGTCTGAACTCATTTTAAAATCCTCACGCTTTTTGAGAGCTTTGCATAACCATCTGAATGGGCAGACACATGTATTCGGTTTTGCCGTTTAGCAAGATCAAGATTCAAACTCCATCAACGGCAGCATATCCGCTTCTAACAGACTTGAACAGCCCCGGTGGATATACGCCCAC
>JAUPLM010000145.1 GCA_030836965.1 Thermodesulfobacteriota bacterium
CTCCGGGCAATATTCGGAGAAAAGGCAGGTGATGTAAAAGATACTTCCCTGAGGGTTCCTCCCGGAGTTGACGGTATTGTAATTGACGCCAAGGTTTTTGCCAGGCGCGGCATAGAGAAGGATGACAGGACCGTCCTTATAGAGGAGTCGGAGAAATAGGTGCTGGAGAGAAACCGCGATGACGAGATCGCTGTTATTGAAGAGATAGTCCGGGGGCAGATACAGGAAATATTAAAAGGCCAGATATGCATCACTCCTGTTAAAAAGGGCAAAAAGGTTATAATTGCAAAAGGTGACAAGATAGATTCCGGAGTACTTGCGGATGTGCCTGTTGCCCAGCTTGAAGGGGTTGTGTTGAAGGATGCAGGGATTACCGAGAAGCTGCACGATCTTCTTGAAAAGTACAGGAATCAGCGCGATCTCTGCAGGCAGAATTTTGAAAAACAGATCAGCCGATACGAAAAGGGCGACGATCTTCCGCCGGGTGTTATTAAGATGGTCAAAGTATATGTTGCCATGAAACGGAAGCTTTCCGTCGGCGATAAAATGGCGGGCCGGCACGGTAACAAGGGTGTGGTGTCAAGAATTCTTCCTCAGGAGGATATGCCGTATTTTGAAGACGGGACCCCGGTCGATATGGTTTTAAATCCTCTTGGAGTTCCTTCACGAATGAACGTGGGGCAGATACTTGAAATTCATCTGGGACGTGCGGCCAAAGGCCTGGGCGAGCAGCTGAATAAATTCATTGAAGAGAACAATATAAAGGCGCTTCGCGATAAGATTAAAAAAATATTTGCCGATCCTTCATTAAACAAAGCTGTTGGAAAAATGGATGATAAGGAGCTGTGTGATTTCGCTGCTTATTATAAAAACGGCGTTCACATGGCAACACCGGTTTTTGACGGCGCAAAAGAGTCTGAAATCAAGGTTCTTCTGGAAGAAGCCGGATTATGTCCGACCGGCCAGGCTACGCTTTACGACGGACGGACCGGCAATTCCTTTAAGGGGAGAATTACTGTAGGAACCATGTACATGCTGAAGCTCCATCATCTTGTGGACGACAAGATCCATGCCCGGTCCATAGGCCCCTATTCGCTTGTCACTCAGCAACCGCTCGGAGGAAAGGCCCAGTTTGGAGGTCAGCGTCTCGGAGAAATGGAAGTATGGGCGATGGAGGCGTACGGAGCTGCTAACGCATTGCAGGAATTCCTGACCGTAAAATCCGATGATATGGCCGGAAGAACAAGAATGTATGAAAAAATAGTTAAAGGCCAGAACATGCTTGAACCAGGCATTCCCGAGTCTTTCAAGGTAATGACGAAAGAGTTGCAGAGCCTGGGTTTAGACATAACGCTTATCGAAGGGAATAAGGAGTAAAATTTGGAAACCTTATACGATTTCTTTGCCAAACCTATTGATCCGAAACAGTATTCCGGAGTCAGAATTGCTTTGGCTTCATCCGAGCAGATCCGGCAGTGGTCTTTCGGCGAAATTAAAAAACCGGAGACAATAAACTACCGGACTTTCAAGCCGGAAAGAGACGGGCTTTTCTGCGCAAAAATCTTCGGCCCAACCAAAGACTATGAATGCAACTGCGGCAAGTACAAGCGGATGAAGCACAGAGGAGTTGTCTGTGAAAAATGCGGTGTTGAGGTTATTCAGTCGAAAGTCCGCAGGGAAAGGATGGGGCATATCGAACTCGCCACACCGGTTGCCCACATATGGTTTTTAAAAAGCCTTCCCAGCAAGATAGGAAACCTCCTTGATCTGACATTAAAGAGCATGGAAAAAGTTTTATACTTCGACAGCTATATAGTTCTGGATCCGAAAGATACCCCGCTTACGAAGTGTCAGCTTCTTTCTGATGACAAGTACCGCGAGGCAATAGAAACATACGGTGCAAAATTTGAAGCGGGAATTGGTGCTGAAGCCGTCAAGCGCCTGATGGAAGATATAAATCTTGATGCCCTTTATAAGGAGCTGAGGACCGAAATAAAGACTACAAGCTCTGTCGCAAAAAGGCAGAAACTTTCAAAACGGCTTAAGATTGTCGATGCTTTCAGGCGTTCGGGAGTTAATCCGGTCTGGATGATAATGGATGCGATTCCGGTACTGCCGCCCGATCTGCGCCCCCTTGTTCCTCTTGAAGGCGGAAGATTTGCGACATCAGATCTTAATGATCTGTACAGGAGAGTCATAAACCGCAACAACAGATTAAAAAGACTTATCGATCTGAAGGCTCCCGATATCATTGTACGAAACGAGAAAAGAATGCTTCAGGAAGCAGTGGATGTCCTGTTCGATAACGGACGGCACGGCAGGGTTATTACCGGTACAAACAAGCGGCCATTAAAATCATTAAGCGACACCTTAAAAGGAAAACAGGGACGTTTCCGCCAGAATCTTCTCGGCAAACGCGTCGATTATTCAGGACGAACCGTTATCACAATCGGACCCAACCTGAGGCTGCACCAGTGCGGCCTTCCTAAAAAAATGGCGCTCGAACTTTTTAAGCCTTTCGTTTATTACCGTCTGGAGAAGAAAGGGCTCGTTTCAACGGTAAAGAGCGCCAAGAAGATGGTTGAACGGGAGATACCGGAAGTCTGGGATACTCTTGATGAGGTTGTTAAAGAATATCCTGTTATGCTTAACCGCGCTCCGACTCTTCATCGTCTTGGTATTCAGGCGTTTGAGCCGATTCTTATTGAGGGGAAAGCCATTCAGCTTCATCCTCTTGTATGTACGGCATTCAATGCCGACTTCGACGGCGACCAGATGGCTGTCCATGTTCCTCTTTCCGTGGAATCGCAGATAGAAGCACGCGTTCTGATGCTTTCAAGCAACAATATCCTTTCGCCGGCCAACGGAAGCCCGATTATTGTTCCGACGCAGGATATTGTTCTTGGAATCTATTACATGACAAGAGGAATTTCAGGCTCAAAGGGCGACGGCAAAATATTTGCCGGCCCTGCCGAGGTTCGTTCAGCATATGATTCAGGGTCCATAGATCTTCATGCAAAGATAACTGTCCGGATGGACGGGAAGCGCGTTAATACTACAACAGGCCGTATTCTGCTCTGGGAGATTATCCCCAAGGATAATATTATCAGAATGAGCCACATACAGGTTTCTTCGGAAGAGGACACAAAATCGATTCTTGACAGGATCAGTAACGGCGAATCTTTTTCGAAGCTGGCAGTTGAGTATCCGGAAAATTCAGGGAAGGAGACGGACGGCGATATAGGCCTTTTGAGAAGGGAGGAGTTCAAGAGGATATTCAACGTCAGCGGGGCTGAAGCCGACAAGATTTTTTCTCTTGATGAAGGCGGAATAAGCGGGGCTGTTTTATCGGAAGAAAAATACCATATATTTCAGATTAATGAAAAAAGACCCGAGATTCCTTTTGATGCCGTCAACAGAGTTCAGGATAAAAAGTCTTTAAGGGATCTTGTCGAATACGCCTATAGAAATCTGGGCCCCAAGGCTACGGTTGTACTCGCGGACAGGCTCAAAGATATCGGTTACCGGTACTCTACAGAGGCCGGCCTTTCAATATCGATAGGCGATATGATCATTCCGGCGGCAAAAGAGGAGATAATCAGGAAAGCCGAAAGAAAAGTTTCGGAAATCGGCCGGCAGTATACCGAAGGGCTTATAACCCAGGGAGAGAAATACAACAAGGTAGTCGATATATGGGCGAAAGCGACCGATGATGTGGCCAATGAAATGATGGAGGCGATGAAGGTTGAACCCCTGAGAGACAGCAGCGGGGAGCCGGTTATGGATAAGAAGGGAAAGCCGGTTTACGAAGAAAGCTTTAACCCCATATACATGATGGCTGATTCCGGAGCAAGAGGAAGCAAGGACCAGATGCGCCAGCTGGCCGGTATGCGCGGTCTTATGGCCAAACCGTCCGGGGAAATTATCGAAACGCCCATCAGCGCAAACTTCCGTGAAGGACTTTCCGTCCTCCAGTATTTTATCTCGACTCACGGCGCAAGAAAGGGTCTTGCCGATACCGCTCTAAAAACGGCAAACTCGGGATACCTGACACGAAGGCTTGCCGACGTTGCACAGGATTGTGTAGTTATGGAGAACGACTGCGGCACAATGATGGGAGTTGATGTCGAGCCTCTTGTTGAAGGCGGGGAGGTTATTCAGCGCCTTGGCGAAAGAGTGCTGGGGCGTGTAGCGGTAGATGATATTATTGATCCCTTTACGGATGATGTTCTTGTTAAAAAAGGTGATGAGCTTGATGAGAAGGCGGCGAAAAGAATAGAAGATGCCGGAATAACAAGCATAAGAATCAGGTCTGTTCTTACATGCAAATCAAGACAGGGAGTATGTGCAAAATGTTACGGAAGGGATCTTTCTCACGGCGGCGCTGTTGAACTCGGACAGGCTGTTGGAATCCTTGCCGCCCAGTCGATAGGCGAACCGGGAACACAGCTTACGATGCGTACGTTCCATATCGGAGGCACCGCGAGCCGGAGGGTCGAACAGGCGGATATCAGGGCAAGAGTCGATGGAACCATCAAATTTATCGACCTGCATGTGGTAAGAAACGCGGAAAACCAGTATATCGTAATGAACCGCCGTGGCGGTAAATTTACGATAGTGAGTGATACCGGCCGTGAGCTTGAAAGCTGTCCCGTTATTTACGGTGCGCACATAATGGTAAAGGATGGCCAGAAGGTTAAAGGACCTGATGCCGAAGCTGGAAGACCGGGCGATCTTCTCGCGACCTGGGATCCGTTTACAACCCCCATCATTACAGAGGTGGATGGCACGGTTAAATTCGGGGATATTGTTCCCGGCAAAACAATGAAGGAGAAGGTCGACCCTGTTACCGGAAAGTCGAGCCGGACTATTATTGAATCGAAAGGCGCTGAGGTCAGGCCCAGGATTTCGATAAAAGATAAAGAAGGCAAAACCGCTAAACTTCCGAAATCATCAGGAATGGCCCGTTATATTCTTCCGATAGATGCGGTATTGATGGTTGAAGAAGATCGGAAG
>JAUPLM010000146.1 GCA_030836965.1 Thermodesulfobacteriota bacterium
AAAAAAGAGCTGGGATGGACCCCTTCAGAAACATTTGAAACAGGGATCAAAGAGACAATATGCTGGTATATTGAAAACAGGGGCTGGGTCAAAAGGATAAAAAGCGGCGAGTACATGGACTGGATGAAACAGCAGTATGAAAATCTGCAATAGGCGGACAGCCGGACTTTGAACGCCGAACGCCGAACTTCGAATATCGGACATTGGATTTCGAATATCGAACTTTGAACTTTGAACCGTGAACCTTGAATTTCGAACCTGAATTCTTACTTATTGAGAACCTGATATGAAACGTGCGAAAGATTATATCATATTCCCTCTTGATGTACAGTCAGCCGGAGATGCCAAGCATTATATCGGACTTCTCTCAAATCATGTGGGCATGTTCAAGGTAGGGCTTGAACTTTTCATAAGATACGGCCCGCAGGTCATAAAAATGATAAGGGAGATGAGCGAAGCAGGCATTTTTCTTGACCTCAAGCTTCATGATATCCCGGCAACAGTGAGACGCGCGATGGAAAGCATCACCGGGCTGGGAGTAAACATCACAACCGTTCACTGCGGAGAAACACCGGAAATGCTCAAAGCCGCGGTTGCCGGAAGCGCAGGGAAAACGGCTGTTCTCGGAGTGACAGTACTGACGAGCGTTTCGGTCTCCGATATCAAAAAAGCAGGTTTTGAAAATCAATATTATTCTGATATTTCAAAACTTGTGTTAAAACGCGCCGAAACCGCAAAAGATGCCGGATGCGCCGGTGTCGTATGCTCGGGACTTGAAGCAAAGATGATAAAGAATTCCTTCGGGAAAGATTTCCTTGCGGTAACGCCGGGAATAAGGCCGGCATGGAGTGTTGGAGAAAAGGATGATCAGCAGCGGGTGACAACTCCTGCGTCTGCAATCAAAAACGGCTCCGATTATCTTGTAATCGGACGGCCGATAAGGGATGCAAAGGATCCGGTTTCTGCAGCTGTTATGACGGCGGATGAGATTGAATCCGCACTATCCGTTTATTGAAGAATCACCGGATTGAGTATCCACTCCATCTCTCACGGATCCGCGCCCTATCTCTGCCGGTGTTTATCTCCCCCTGCCCTTTTTGAAATCGGCCTGAATAGTTCTATTGGCCCGCTCAACCCCTTGAGCATTTTGGCTCCCATCGATTCGAACTTAAACCAATTGTCCTGAATCGAATCGATCGTTGTTTTTGTACAAATGATCTGGAACCTCTCCGCTAGCCCGCACAATCGGGCTGCAATATTGACGGTATTGCCGATCACGGTAAAGTCCCGGGCCGATTCTGTTCCCAGGCTTCCTATAAAAACAGGCCCTGTATTTATACCGATACCGACCGATGACCAGCTGTTATCAAGACTCTTGTCCGGTGACAGCTCCCTGACTATCTGAAGTGCGCACTGAATGGCATTATCAGCCATCTGCGGCCCTTCGAAAATGGCCATGACCTCGTCGCCGGTCAGCTTGTCGATGATGCCATGAAAACCCTCTATCACCTGGATCTGCTTTTTGATGCTGCCATTTAATTTTTCAAAAACCGATTCGGGATCTGCGTCCGCCGCCAGCTGGGTAAATCCCCGGATATCCGAAAACATGACTGTTACGTTGGCCTTTCTGTTTTGGAGGCCTTTATCATGCATCACCAGATTTTCGACCATCCGGATAGTCGAAAGCGAAACATGGCGGGATAACTCGGCCTTGAATTCAGACAACCGATCGTGGGCGGACTTCACTCTCAGGTTGGCCCTGATTCTCGAGATCAATTCAACCGCCCGGAAAGGCTTGCGGATAAAATCATCTCCACCCGCATCGAGACCTTCAACGGCTTTCGGCAGATCCGGTTCACCGGCGGTAATGAAGATAATCGGAATGTAGGGCAGCTCTTTTTTTTCCCGGATACGGCGGCAGGTTTCAAGCCCGTTCATTTCCGGCGCCATGACATCAAGGAGTATTATGTCCGGAACCGATCTGTCGATGAATTTCAAAGCATCGGCGCAGCTTGCCGCTCCATTGATATTATACCCCAGAGGTTCCAGTATTGTCTTTAAACTTTTGATGTTTAAGGGAGTATCATATACTGCCAGAATGTTGATCGGTCCAAGCCTCTCTTCCATTATTCTCTCCTCAGCATCAAGGCGGCTGTTCCCATAGGGTCAATTTTCCGGAACATCCGAAAAGCAGATGAGGGCATTGAGCAGATGCGCGGTCCGCGGCTCATACCGGTCAGAAGATCAGATCAGGTTAACCCGTTCTTCGGATGTATATTTGATATTGAAATATCAGCATTTTCAAACAAAATCCGGCGATAGTCAAGCGAATACGGCAACGAAACCCGATCCAACTTATATTGATAAACCCGCAGAATATGAAGCCATGTTTCAGGTGCGTTATGTGATTTTACACTGAGACCTTTGCAGAACATTCAATTTTGCTCAAGTTCAAGGAAGGCGAGAATTTTAACCACAGGAATACTTTTAGTATTTCGAGGATTGAAATTTGAGCCTGACGATGAAATCGAGCAAAAGGGGGCGTTATGCAAAGGTCTCACACTTTGTACGGCGGTATCAGGGATGGAGAAACCTGTATAGAGTCGCACACAGGATAACTGCTCCGATTACAAGTGAGAGTATAAGCTGGTCGGTGCTGAATTTCAATTACGGAATCCGGTTTATGGTTAGTTATTAAGGGTTCAAGGATTCGAGGATTCGAGGGGTCAAGTGAAGGTTTAAAAACCGCCGTCTGATTTCAGTCTCCTGACTCCTGTCTTCTGATTTAAGAAGCCGTATTTCGAACTTCGTACCTCGCTTTTTGCCGAAGGTCCGCCGTTGGCACGTCCGCCAATCCGTGTGGCGGATATGGCGG
>JAUPLM010000147.1 GCA_030836965.1 Thermodesulfobacteriota bacterium
AAATCCCGCACTCAGGATTGACGGACCTTATCGCTCCTTTATCATCAATCCACATCTGGGCAAGGTCGTCACCGATAAACTGATGCCCCGCCATAGCCGTCGTGGTTTTGCCGCACCCGCTCGGGGCTGCTCCGGCAAACCAGGTTACACGGCCTCCCGGTCCTTCGATGCCGGTTATAAACATATGTTCGGAAAGTTCAAAGCCCCTGTTTTCATAAACGGCCTTGTCGACCGAAAACCTGTGGTTTCCCTTTTTAAGCAGCAGGGTGTTACCGGCATATGTGCAGTTTATGCTGTATGTGGTCTGATGGCTCCTGTCCATGTAAACACGGGCATTCGGAAGATCTTCAGGCCTGTTCTTCCCCTCGCTGTGAATATTCGTATAAAAATGTCCCAATCGTTCTACTTCGTTATTAAAATGAAGGTAAGAATTTCTGTAGAGAATATCGGCGCTGTGAGAAACATAAGCGGAACTTGTAATCTCTATGGCCGGGTTGGACATGGGAGATCCTACGGGTCCCCGCATATAAAAGCCCACGACCATCTCCCTGCCCCGCATGATGTCCGTCATCTTGTCCCTGATATCCTTTAACGCGTCCTGCCTTAATGTTTTGTTTGCAAGAGAGCTGACATCTTCATCCTCATTCGCGATATAATAGGTGCGGTCTGTTATGCGCCCTTGCTCTTCCTTAAGGTCGAAGTGTATGGTGTGCCCCTTCATTGCGAGTTTCGCCTCCTCGCGGTTTTTAAGGGCAAGTTCCCTTATATACTGCCTGTCTTCCCCGGAACCTGTATTTATAAAAACGGAATCGGGGCGGCACATGGCAATTGAATTGGCGATTTTCAAAAGCACATCCTGTCTGGTTATTTTAAGAATTTTCGACAGATTTTGACTGTCGAGCGTTTTCTCAAAAAGGCCGCGCGCGCCTTCAAAAGATTTTATCCCTCCTAACTCCTGTGCAATATCAATCCCCTTCTTCTTTACAAACATGTGAATTCTCCCTTATCGGATTTTAATATCGGTTTTTTCACATCCCTGAATCACATTGAATTTATCGGTATCCGGCATGTTCTGACTTATCCAGACCAGAATTTTATTGAATTCGCTCTTAACCTCGCCGAGCGCCTTTCCCCTGTGGCTTACGGAGCTCTTTTCTTCCATGCTCATCTCGGCAAAGGTTTTATTTAAAGGAGGATAATAGAAGACCGGATCATAGCCGAATCCATTTGTGCCGGAAGGTTTTTCCGTGATAAGGCCTTCGCAGCGGCCCTCATATGTGAGGGCATTGCCGGCTGGAACGGCGATTGATATAACGCATTCAAACGCCGCTTTTCTGTTTGATTTTCCCTTCATCTCAAAAAGAAGCTTTGCGCACCGTTCTTCATCAGTAGCTTTTTCGCCGCCGTAGCGGGCCGAAAATACACCGGGAGCTCCGGAAAGAGCTTCAACCAGAAGCCCTGAATCATCGGCAAGGGCGGGAAGGCCGAGAACCCTTGATACAAAACTCGCTTTTTTATACGCGTTATCATCAAAACTACTCCCGTCCTCTTCTATATGGGGTATCGGGCCGAAATCCTTGAGATTTTTGATTTTAACGGGGAAATTTTTCAGGAGGGCTTCAATTTCTGCAGTTTTACCGCTGTTTCCGGTGGCTATTACAAGGGTAGTTAATTTATTCATGCCGCAAATATCTTTAAATTAAAATGTAAACGAAGCAAGACCTGTACATGAGATCTGCCCGGGAGCAATGTCATTGCACAGGCTGAATGGCAAGATAGATATAAATCATGGTTTATCCTTTGTAAAGATTTTTCGGCATCATTTACTTATTATGAAACCGGCATATATAATTCTTTACAAACATGCCATATTATATTAAATTACCAGCCAATTTAATCAATTCTCCCCTTTTGGCATTACTCAGGGCCGGTCAGCAGATGGATATCAAAAAAAGACTATACTTAATTCTTTTTACAATCTTTCTCGTAGTGCTTGCAGGCAGCAGCGGCTATTATATTCTTTTCGGCGGAGAACCGAAATTCATGGACTGCCTCTATATGACCGTAATATCCCTTACAAGCGTCGGATACGGAGAGATCATACCTGTAACGGGAAATATCCCGGCCCAGATTTTCACCATGATACTTATCACTTTCGGTATGGGAATAATACTGTACGGCATCAGCACACTCACGGCGATTATGATCGAAGGAGAACTCTCGGGCATATTAAGGAAAAACAAGATGGAAAACAGGATAAAAAAACTGAACGACCATTATATAGTCTGCGGGGGCGGCGAAACCGGCCGCCATGTCATGTCTGAACTCGTAAAAAACAAGGAAAAAGTCGTGCTGATTGAGCATCTCGACGACAACATAGAAAAGAGCAGGCATATTGAGGATCTTCTTTATATCAAGGGAGATGCCACGGACGACAACAACCTGACACTGGCCGGAATCGAGAGGGCCGCGGGGATTGTCATTTGTCTTCCATCAGACAAAGACACCCTTTATGTGACAATGACCGCAAGAATGTTAAACGGCAAGATACGGATTATAAGCAGGATGGTTGATCAGAGTCTTCAGCCCAAGCTGAAAAAAGCCGGAGCGGACAGCACCGTATCTCCTAATTTCATCGGCGGTCTTCGCATGGCTTCCGAGATGCTCCGCCCCGCTGTGGTTGATTTTCTCGACAGCATGCTACGGAGCAGTCAGGGGAATATCCGGATAAATCAGCTCAATGTTTCAAAAAATTCTCAGGTGATCGGTAAAAAAATCGGCGAACTGCAATTTGCGGAGAAATTCAATATCGTTATCCTCGGTTCCCGGTACAAGGACAGGGAGATACTTTTCAA
>JAUPLM010000148.1 GCA_030836965.1 Thermodesulfobacteriota bacterium
CGACAGCGGTATCTCCAAGCATTGTCTCCGGCCGGGTTGTCGCAATTACTATGCTTCCGGAACCGTCCGGGAAAGGGTACCTGATATAATACAGATGGCTGTCAATCTCCTCGTGCTCGACTTCGAGATCGGCAAGGGCGGTATGGCAGCGATGGCACCAGTTTATTATATAATTGCCCCTGTATATAAGCCCTTCATCATAAAGCTGTACAAAAACCCTGCGGACTGCAATTGAAAGACCTTCATCCATGGTAAATCGTTCAAGTTTCCAGTCGCATGACGCCCCAAGACGCTTGAGCTGGTTTATAATTGCGCTGCCTGACTGCCCGCGCCATTCCCAGACGGCTTCTATGAATTTTTCACGTCCCAGTTTATGCCTGTCCGTTCCTTCAGAAGCCAGCTTCTTTTCAACAACATTCTGGGTTGCGATTCCGGCATGATCCGTACCGGGCATCCAGAGTACATTATCACCGCGCAACCTTCTGTAGCGGCAAAGTATATCCTGCATGGTTACATTAAGGGCATGCCCCATATGAAGCACGCCTGTTACATTTGGCGGTGGAATTACAATTGAATAGCTTCTTTTACTGCTTTTTTCCCGGGCAGCGAAAAGCTGCTCCTTCTCCCAGAATTCATACCAGCGTTTTTCAACTTCCCGGGGGTCATAACTCTTTTCAAGCAAAACTGAACTCATAGATATTACTCCCATGTTCCACTCACCCTGACCTTCTCCCGCAGGGGGAGAAGGAATAATTTCCCTTTCTTGACGGTATGGGGCTGAGGGGAGGAACAAATGTATAAAACTTATGCCGTTTACTATAACAGCCGTTCTATTAATAAAAAAAGGGGATTATAATAATCCCCGGTCTTATCGAAATAACTTTTTTGGACTTTTCCAGGAGTGTTTCCCAGGTAAAAGAAAATAATATCAGTCGATATCTTCTTCATTAACACGAAGAATATTCTTTAACCTTATTATCTCCTGTGAAACAGCCCTTTCAATCACTTTAGCCAGGATGCCGTCGATTTTCTCTCCCAGCATCTTCTGAACCACCCGTTCAACAGCCTCTTCAAGCTGTTTTTCAGATACCGATATTTTTTCTGATCCTCCCCGGCCAAGGTCCAGTTCAACGGTTTCGGAATTATCTCCGGACATGCCCATCCTGTCATCTATCTTGAGGCCTAATGAGGCAGCAAAATCATCTTTTTGAAAAGTGTCTATCTCAGTATCATCATCAAGGTCTTTCATAATAATGTCTGATTCCTGAACATCAGGATTATCAACCACATCGGTGAGTTCGATGATTTCTTCCTCTTTATCCAGTACGCTTTCCATTTCATTCAGAAGACTCATCAACTCCGGATCACCGACAGAATCTTTATCCGGATGATTATTAACGGGTTTCTCCTTTTCGTCCATAATGATCCCCCATTTTTTAATAAGGCTCTTAGAAAAAGGCGAAAGTTAAACAAGTCCCAACAATTACTTGGGAAAATATCATATGCGGCTATGGGTGTCAAGCGGTTTGCCTCTTTCGTGACGCCCTTTTAAAAAGTTTCATCTGCGGCGGGGAGCTTCAATCTTATATTTTATTTGCAGAAATTCCCGATAAACTATAAAAAAGAAGAATGAGACTTTTTTTTATTGAAGAATCGGAGCTCGCCGGGCCGGATCCTGCAGTCAGAGGAGTTGATGCCAGGCATATTATCAGCGCTCTGCGCTTAAAACCCGGAGACAGGATAGGGCTCTTTGACGGAACGGGAAAGCGGTACGAAGCGAGGATATCCGCTTTCTCTTCAGGAAAGGTTGAAGTTTCTGTTCTTGGATCTTCCTGCCCTGATGTCGAATCTCCTCTTGAACTGGTTGTTGCCCAGTCTTTTCTTAAAGAGAAAAAGATGGATGATCTTGTCCGCATGCTTACCGAACTGGGTATTTCGAAGTGGATACCGTTTATATCCGAGCGATCGGTAACGAGGCCGGATGATAAACGTATTATTGCCCGGACACTTAGATGGGAAAAAATCGCAAAAGAGGCCGCCAAACAGTGCAAGCGCACCAAAATCACACGAATAGGGAAAATGGCTTCCTTTGAAGAGATCCTGGCTTCCGAAAAGGATTTCGATCTTAAAATAGTATTCTGGGAAAATGAAAAAAATCTTCTTGATCAAAAGAGTCTGGCTGCCGGCCATGTGAATTTGAAGAAAATACTTGTGATGTTCGGACCCGAAGGGGGTTTTGCGGTTAATGAGATTGAAAAGGCGAAAGAGAGCGGATTTATCACCGCCGGCATAGGCCCCCGTATCCTTAAGGCGGAGACAGCCACAATCTGCGCATGCGCCCTGATGCAATTTCTTTTCGGGGATATGGGAAAAAACCTTGACAAGGATGAGTGGTTAAAATAAATAGGACTCCTGATTTTTAAGCCGAGGTAGCTCAGTCGGTAGAGCAGCGGACTGAAAATCCGCGTGTCGACGGTTCAATTCCGCCCCTCGGCACCTTAACAATTTCATGTTTTACAGAAGGTCAGCCGGTATACTGGCTGGCCTTCTTCTACTTGAACAGGTTTAACTTTCAAACTTTACAGCAGATGTCACAAATCTGTTCCGTTTACGCATCCATACCCAAACAACCTGATAGTCCATTCGGAATGTTATTATGACAATCACTAAAATTGTATCAGGGAAATGAGCGTGAAGCCGGTTAAATTACAATCGACATTAAGCGGACAGGAATTCCCGTTTGATTTTATCGAGGAATTTACCGTAGGCGGGGAATCACTCGAAGTTGTTATTCCCGGTATTATTGCTGCAAAAATACACCCGGGAAGATTCCTCTGGGAGAGATTTGCAGACTTCCTTCCGTTCTCTTCAGTCGATCCGGCAGTATCTCTGGGTGAAGGTAATACCCCTCTTCTTAAAGCCGGAAAACTGCTTGCATC
>JAUPLM010000149.1 GCA_030836965.1 Thermodesulfobacteriota bacterium
ATATTTTACTCCTTTGATAAATCGTACTTCGAAGTTCGAACATCGAATATCGAAAATCCGACGGCAAAGTAAAAAGCTCATTATGCAAGGCGCGCGAATCTTGAGGAATGAAGCGTACTTTTTGGTACGCTGCAATGACAAAAGATGAAGCGCAACACAGCAGAATGGCTTTTTACTAAGCCGTAGGTTATGGACCGTAGATAACGACTATAAGCTCCGCCTTTTTCTCCCCGACATTTTTAAGCATATGCCTGATCCCGGAATTGAAATGAAGAGAATCGCCTTCCGCCAGAGTGTTGACGTGATCACCAACAACCACCTCCACTTTTCCCTGCAGGACATATACGAATTCTTCTCCGTCGTGGTGATATCCGACACCTTTATGATCCTGCAGCGGTTCGACGGTAACCTTGAAGGCTTTCAGATGCTTGTTTTCCGCACCCGGAGTAAGGGATGTATACGCGTAGTTTTCAGTGCGTTTCGTATATGCTTTGATACGCTTGTTTAAAGTCGATTCCTGTTCTCTCAGAAAATATCCTGAATCAATTTCAAGCGCCTTTGCAATCTGGAGAAGCGCCCCCACAGGAGGAAACACCTTCCCGGCTTCTATCTTTTTAAGGTAATCGATGGAAAATCCGGTTTCATTTGCTATCTGATCAAGCGGGACCTTCTTTTCTTCTCTTACTTTCCGGATTTTATTCCCCACCTGGGCAGTTGAGTCTTCCTTCTTCTTTGGCATACAACCTCCTTAGTTTCCATTCGGAAATGGCCATTTTGCGCGATCTCGGTGTCAATCTTCGGAATTTCTTGTGCGACATACAATACGTATGTCTCCGCGCAATTCCTTGATTTCCTTGAGCTTGCCCAAAATTGCCTATTTCCGGATTGGAAACTTGTTATGTATATTCATAAAAACCGCGTCCAGTCTTTTTCCCCAGCCAGCCGGCCTCCACGTATTTTCTCAGCAGGGGACAGGGTCTGTATTTTGAATCATTGAAACCGTTATACAGGGTCTCCATTATGGCAAGGCAGGTGTCGAGTCCGATAAGGTCCGCCAGAGCAAGGGGTCCCATCGGGTGGTTCATTCCAAGCTTCATAACGGTATCGATATCTTCCTTTGCTCCTACTCCGTGATAGAGGCAATATATCGCCTCGTTTATCATGGGAAGAAGAATCCTGTTTGATATGAAGCCGGGATAGTCGTTAGCGGAAGCCGGGGTTTTTCCGAATTTTAAAGACAGGTCCCATGTGATTTTAAATGTTTCGTCTGAAGTGGCTATCCCCCGGATTATCTCAACAAGCTTCATGACGGGCACAGGATTCATGAAATGCATCCCGATCACCTTTCCGGGCCTCTTTGTCTGCGATGCTATGCGTCCTATGGGAATTGAGGATGTATTTGTCGATAGAATTACGTTAGAAGGGCATATCGCGTCCAGATCCTGGAATATTTTGAACTTCAGTGTCTCTTTTTCGGTCGCGGCTTCTACTACGAAATCGGCGGCAGCCATATCTTTTAAATCGGTGCTGGTCTTTATTCGTTTCAAAACGGCATCCTTCTCCTCCGACGTCATCTTCCCCTTTTCAACGCTCCGGGTGAGATTTTTTGTAATAGTGTCAATGCCGCGCTTTACGAATTCGTCCTTTATATCGTTCATGATAACTTCCAGGCCGCTCATTGCCGCAACCTGTGCGATACCGTTTCCCATCTGACCCGCTCCGATAACACCGAACTTTTTAATATCCATTTGGTTCTCCTTCTCTTATAATATAATCGCTCAACCAATGACCTGCGCTGACCATCACTGATAATTTTTTATTTATTGCCATAAGCAAAGCACATTTACTATTTATCCTATCTCCTGACTTCTGAATTCTGGCTTCTGACTCCCGAATGTTTATCTTTTAACGATCATTGAAACGGCCTCTCCACCTCCAAGGCAAAGGGATACGAGGCCTGTCTTCTTATCCTGTCTGATCATCTCATATAAAAGTGTGACAAGCAGACGGCATCCGCTTGCGCCGATAGGATGGCCGATAGCCACGCTTCCGCCGTTCACATTGACTTTCGACGGATCTAGACTGAGCACGCGAAGAACTGCTAAGGTCGATCCGCTGAAAGCCTCGTTGATTTCATAAAGATCGATATCATCTTTTGAAATACCTTCTTTACCGAGGCATTTGGGGACTGCCCATATTGGCGCCACGAGCACGTATTTCATGTCTATGCCGTAGGAAGCCTGGGCGCCGATACGCGCCATAATTTTACATCCGAGCGACTCGGCCTTTTCTTTCGACATGACTACCACAGCGGCGGCGCCGTCACTTATTATCGAGGCGTTCCCGGCTGTTCCGACCCCGTCTTTTTTAAAGGCGGGCTTCATCTTTGAAAGGGATTCATAGCTTGTATCCTGAGGACATTCATCTCTGTCAAAAATTACCGTGCCTTTTTTGCCCGCAATCTCAACCGGAACAATTTCATCTTTAAAACGGCCGGTAGAAATTGAGTCCATGGCGCGTCTGTAAGATTCAGCAGCATACCTGTCCTGATCCTCCCTGCTTATATTGTATTTTTCAGAGCAGAGTTCATTCGACATTCCCATATGGAAATCGTTGACATTGTCCCACAGGCCGTCGTGCATCATATGATCCTGCAGTTTTCCAGGCCCCATCCGGTATCCGAACCGTGCTTTTTCAAGAAAGTAGGGCGCCATGCTCATGTTCTCCATGCCACCCGCGACCACTACTTCGGCATCACCGGTCTGTATAGCCTGCGCCGCAAGCATGACCGATTTCAGGGCCGATCCGCAGACCTTATTTACGGTTATGCACTCGGCTTCCCAGGGCATCTTCGCGAGTACCGCGGCCTGCTTCGCCGGGTTCTGGCCGTATCCGCATGGCAGAACCATACCCATTATCACCTCGTTGACGGCTTCTTTCCCGATCCCGGCTCTTATTACGGCCTCCTCAATTACTATGGCGCCGAGCTTAGTTGCCCCGATGTTTCCAAGCGATCCGTTGAAACTTCCAAGAGGCGTTCTGACAGCGCTTACTATCACTGCTTCTCTCATATTCTCTCCCTCGACCTTTGCATAACGCCCCCTTTTGCCCGATTACCGTGTCAGGCTCAAATTTTAATCCTCGAAATACTTACGTGTATTCCTGCGGTTAAAATTATCGCCTTCCTAGTACTTGGGCAAAATTGGGTGTTCTTCAAAGGTCTATTGTAATCATAATTGATAAATAATATTTGGTGCTTCACACACTGAAATTCGATGTCCGATATTCGATATTTACTTTGTGTTAATGTTTAATTACTCCTGTTTCTCTTGCTCCTTGAACCCTGCCGAAGGCCCGCCAATCTTTATGGAGGGACTCCTTGACTCCTCGAACCCTATCTTTTACATATTTCTTCTGTATTTCCCGCCGACATCATAAAGAGCCTGGGTGATCTGTCCCAGCGAGCAGAACCTTACTGTATCCATCATCTCTGCAAATACGTTTTCGCCTGACAGGGCGACCTTCTGAAGCCGCTTTAACGCATCAGGGGCATTACTTTCATTCCTCATCCTGAATTCCTCAAGACGCGATATCAGCGCCTCTTTTTCTCCTTCCGATGCTCTTGCCAGTTCGACACAGGAGGACATTTCATCCGAATCTACATCAGGGTCACGGAATGTGTTTACTCCCACAATCGGATAACCTCCCGTATGCTTTAAAATCTCATAGTGAATCGACTCTTCCTGTATCCTGTTTCTCTGGTATCCTGTTTCCATGGCTCCGAGAACTCCGCCCCGCTCCGTGATCCTGTCAAATTCGGCAAGCACGGCCTCTTCGACAAGATCGGTCAGTTCTTCCACTATAAAACTGCCTTGATTCATGTTTTCATTCTTTGCAAGCCCCCATTCCTTGTTGATTATAAGCTGGATCGCGAGAGCCCGCCTCACCGATTCCGAACTCGGAGTGGTTATGGCTTCATCGAATGCGTTTGTGTGGAGGCTGTTGCAGTTGTCATATATGGCGCAGAGCGCCTGCAGGGTTGTCCTTATGTCATTGAACTGGATGTCCTGGCTGTGCAGAGACCTGCCGGATGTCTGGATGTGATACTTCAGCATCTGGGAACGGATTGAACCTTTATACTTTTCACGCATAGCAACCGACCATATTCTTCTTGCCACCCTTCCGATTACCGTATATTCGGGATCCATCCCGTTTGAAAAGAAGAAGGAGAGGTTCGGGGCGAAGCTGTCGACCGGCATGCCGCGCGACAGGTAATATTCCACAGAGGTAAATCCGTTTGCAAGGGTGAGCGCGAGCTGCGTG
>JAUPLM010000150.1 GCA_030836965.1 Thermodesulfobacteriota bacterium
GAAACTATAAACAGTCTTAAGGAGATTGAAGGGCTTAATATTGCTCCCGGCTTTTCGGCCAGGGTGAAAAAGATAACAGGCGGTATAAAGGGTTGCTCACACCTTACTACTCTTCTGCTGGTAATGGCTCCGGCTGCTGTTCAGGGATACTGGTCAAATATTGCGAGAAAGCCTTTTAACGATAAGTTGTCCCGTGAATCCATGGAAAAATATCTGACCGATACATGTTATACGTGGAGAACGGACGGACCTCTAATGAAGAAGCTTCAGAATACAACCGCATCAGATGAGATCGGCGCCTGATGAGAAGCTGTTGAACGGGCTGTATAATCACCAGAAATAGATTGACAGCAGAATGTATATGGATACAATATATCCGTATGGTTCTGCAGAGCACAATACCTGCATTCAATATATCCACATTCAGTTTTGTAATTCGAGTACACTTATCAATCTTATATAGTTATTTCCTGTAATAACAGGATGATATAATTCTTTCCAAGAATGCTTGTTAAATGGCATGTCGCTTGCTGCTGATAGATGATGCAGTGATCCTTTCTTCCAGACAATTGGGAGAGGAAACATATAATAAATAAATAATGGAGAAAAAATATGAAAAGAATTTCTTTTATTACCATAACCGGTTTTATTTTTCTTATAGGTTCAGCACTAGTATATCCTGTTTTTGCGGGGAGTGAAAAATTTGATGAAAAGATGCAGCCGATTCTTGAGGAATATTTAAAAATTGTGGATACTCTTGCTTCAGATAAAACAGAAGGGGTTGCTGATGCCGCAAAAAAAATTGATGCACTTACCGGAACCCTTTCACCTTCTCTTGTTACGGGGGAGCACTCTGCACATTACAAGGGTATTCCAGGAAAAATTTCGGATGGCGCAAAGAAAATGGCTCTGGTGAAGGATATCTCATCATTGAGAGAGGCGCTTGTGGGTTTATCAAAACCTATGGTCATGTGGGCTTCAATGTCAAAGCCGTCAGGGATAAATGTAATATATTGCTCCATGAATCCCGGATCATGGCTTCAGAAGGGGAAAAAGATACGAAACCCCTATTACGGTTCTAAAATGCTTACATGCGGCGAGATAATTTCAGGCCCTGACGCGAAGAAATAAGGATTCGAGGATTCAGGGGTTCCCGCCATAATGATTGGCGGGTCCACCAAACAAATTGGCGGACATTCTGCCTTCGGCAGGAGCCTATTTAGCAGGGAGGAACTTTTGAGAATAAATACTATTTCCAGATGGATTATAATAATACTGCTGCTTTCAGTATTTTTTGGAAACAGCTATGCTTCAGACAAGCCGGAAGAGAATTTTTCGGCGCCGCCTGTTGAAGAGCTTGTTGCCGAAGCGCTTGAGAAGTCCCCGGCTGTCGCGGCCGTGCGGTCGAGAGTTGCAGCATCAAAGGAGCTTATTGAACCTGCTTCGGCTCTTCCGGACCCTGAACTTGAATTCCTGCTTGAGGAAAATATCAGTTCCCTTTCATCCCCCGTATTCGTAAAAGGTGAAATTGTTTTAAAGCAGGATTTTCCTTTTCCTGGAAAGCGTTCCGTTCTGGAGAAAACCGCCGGCGCCGAATCTGAGATGGAATATGCCGGTCTTATTGATATTGAAAGACAGGTTACAAGAGATGTCCGCACCATTTATGCCGGACTATATGCTCTTGACAGGGAAGCCGCAGTTCTAGAAATTGCAGGTGAGCTTGTAAAAATGCTGGAAGCGACAGCCGCTTCACGCTACAGCACCGGTGAAGGAGATCAGGAATCGCAGATAAAGGCCCAGATTGAATCATCACGCTTAACCGAGCGGATTAACGATATCGCTGCGGAGCGGGGAGGCATGGCTGCCGGGTTAAACAGGCTGCTTGGACGCTCCGGAAGTTTTCCGGTAGGGAAAGTCGCGGCTTTGCCTTCGGTTTCCGTAAAGGATGAAGGGATAGAGAGTCTGGAAGCGCTTGCTCTGGCCAACTCCCCGGCTCTATATATAAAAAAAGGATCTGTAAAATCGGCTGAGTACAGGCTTGAATCCGCAGATCTTGATTTCTGGCCGGATTTTTTTGCCGGAGTCGGAATAGGCTTTGACAATGAATATGATCCGATGGCTCTTATCACCTTTGGAATTACTCTTCCCGTATGGCAAAACAGCAAGCAGAAGCCTCTTAAGCGCGCGGCGGGACATAAACTTGAAGAGGCAAAAAAAAATCTTAAAGAAGCTGAAACGGTCATCAGCTCTGAAATTGCGGATCTTTTTACAAAATGGAACCGGGATCAGAAGCAGATTAAGCGCTACAGAGATGCCATTATCCCCCAGACGAGCGCCGCTCTTAATTCCGCACGTGCTTCATATATCGCCGGCCGGGCTGATTTTTCGGTTGTTATAGAAGACTACAGGCTCTGGCTTGACGCGCTTTCACAGCTTGCGCGCCGGGAGTCGGATAAGTTTATAACATGGGCCGGCATAGATGCCCTTACAGCTCCTTTTCCATTGAATGAGTGATTTAAATAAAGTCAGACGGAGCGGAGAGAAAATATTAAAGTTGCCGGATCGGGCTATGTGCTTATGCGAACCGACGGAAAATTATGAGGAAACATAACAACGCCTCCGGATGATCGACAAAGACCTGACAGGCAGACAGGAAGCGCGGCTTCGTGAGCATTTATACTCCGGGGCTGTCCAGATCCGATCGATGCGGATCTTATGCTGCCATCGACGGTATGGAAAAATTCCGGCGGTACGCTTAAGCCCATATCCCGCTAAGACCTTTGATGCAGAATTATGGAATGGTCTCTATATGACAAGAAAGGAGAAAAACCATGAAGCTGTCGTCTCATGGATATAAATTAACAGTTATTACCGTAACGGCGCTTTTTCTTGCCGCTTTTATATTCGCCTGTGCGGAAAAAGCGAAAGACGGACAGGCTGTTCAATACCAGTGCCCGATGCATCCCACATATATTTCTGATAAACCCGGAAGCTGTCCGATCTGCGGAATGGATATTGTGCCGGTTGAAAAAAGCGAATCAGGATCAGGAGAAAAAGTATCAGGAACTTCATCTTCAAAGGAACAGGCAGCAGCGCCTGATAAAACCGCCGCCGGCAAATCCGGAAAGCCGGAAGCAATCAAGGCTGAACCGCCTGTGAGCGGAGAGAGGAAGATCCTTTTCTACCGCAACCCGATGGATCCTTCGATAAGCTCGCCTGTTCCGGCAAAGGATGAAATGGGAATGGACTATGTGCCGGTCTATTCCGATGAGATAACGCCGCCTGATAAGGGTGTAAAAGGGCTTGCGACGGTTACCATAGATGAAAAAGGAATCCGCCTCGCCGGTATTCAGGTGGCGGAAGCGGTTAAGCAGAAGCTGGAAGGAGACATCAGGGCCGTCGGTCTTGTCAGGCCGGATGAAACCCGTGTACGCCATATACATACGAAAAATTCCGGATGGATAGAAAAGCTGTATGTAAACACAACCGGCCAGCTTGTTAGGGCAGG
>JAUPLM010000151.1 GCA_030836965.1 Thermodesulfobacteriota bacterium
AGTTTCCATCCGGAAATAGCCCTTTTGGGCGATCTCTGTGTCAATCTGCGGGATTTCTTGTGCGACATACTATGCGTATGTCTCCGCACAATCCCTTGATTTCCTTGAGCTTGCCCAAACTTGCTTATTTCCGGATTGGAAACCGGATGAACAGTAATTAAATTGAAAGAAAATTTTCAAGTCGCTGAAAAGAGGAAGTAACAGATGTCTGTTGAAATAACGATTGCGGAAATGGCTAAATCGGCGAGAATCGCTTCAAGAGATATGGCAAAATGCCCCACGGCAAAAAAAAACGAGGCGCTTTTAACGATAGCCGGCGAATTAAAAAGGCAGGCGGAATATATAAAGGAAGAGAATAAAAAAGATCTTGCCGGCGCAAAGGAAGCGGGGCTTTCCGCCGCCTTTATCGACAGGTTGGCAATAAAAGACGCGACGATAAAATCAATGGCGAACGGCCTTGCCGAAGTATCCGCTCTTGAGGATCCGGTTGGTTCCATCTGCAGGACATTGATAAGACCGAACGGAATCGAAGTTTCCCGGATGCGCATACCTCTCGGAGTCATAGGAATAATTTACGAATCAAGACCGAACGTAACGATCGATGCCGCGGCGCTTTGCCTTAAAGCCGGAAATGCCGTAATATTGCGCGGCGGCTCGGAAGCATATTACTCGAATATGGCTTTGTCCGGCATAATCAAAAAGGCCCTTTCGGCATCCGGCCTCCCGGAAGAAGCGGTTCAGATTGTGCCCGTAAGAGAAAGAAGCGCGGTAAACGCTCTTTTGAGCCAGGAAGAATATATAGATCTTATTATTCCCCGGGGCGGAGAGAGTCTCATAAGGTTTGTTGTGGAGAATTCGAGAATACCTGTCCTGAAGCATTATAAGGGAGTATGTCATGTCTATGTGGATGAAGACGCGGATCTTGAAATGGCCCGCAGAATATGTTTCAACGCAAAAGTGCAGCGGCCCGGTGTCTGCAATGCCATGGAGACAATGCTTGTCCACAAAGCTGCGGCAAAGGATTTTTTGCCTTTAATGGCAAAGGAGTTTTCCGGCGCCGGGGTTGAGATCAGAGGCTGTCCTGAAACATGCTCTATTCTTCCGTCAGCTAAAAAAGCGACCGAAGAGGACTGGCCTACGGAATTTCTCGATCTTATCCTGGCAGTTAAGGTGGTTTCAGATATGGATGAGGCGATAAAACACGTAGCCGAATACGGGTCGAATCATACCGATGCGATTGTAACCAGTGACTATAACAGAGCAAGGCGCTTCCTGCGCGAAGTCGATTCTTCGGTAGTGCTGGTAAATGCATCAACCAGGTTCAATGACGGCGGGGAACTCGGGCTGGGCGCCGAGATAGGGATCAGCACATCAAAGCTCCATGCGTTCGGGCCTATGGGCCTGGAGGAGCTCACCACTACCAAATTCATAGTTTCAGGAAACGGTCAGATAAGGGAATAATTGCAATTAAAGTCGTAACTGTTCAAGTGGATAGACTGTAGTTTTCCAGACTGGTGGCTTTTAGGCTAACAGCCTACAGTCTGACAGCCTTCAGTCTTTCTATGCGAGGCTATATTTGATAAAAACAGGACTCTTCGGGGGAACATTCAATCCGGTCCATTTCGGGCATCTTCGGTCCGCATATGAGGTGCAGGCAAAGTTTTCCTTAGACAGCGTCTGCTTCATTCCTGCTGCCATTCCGCCGCACAAACAACCTTCATCCGTAGCCGATGCAAAAGACCGCCTTGAAATGATAAGGATGGCCGTTTCGGATCATCCCGGATTTTCTGTTTCTGATGTTGAGCTCAAGAGATCAGGCCCTTCATATACGATAGATACAGTCAGGCATTTTATGGCGCTCCGGACCGAGCCAACCCTGCTTTATCTCATTGTCGGGTTTGATGCTTTTCTTGAGATAAATACCTGGAAATCTTTTAAAGAGCTTTTCCGCCTTGTGCCATTTATCGTCATGACAAGACCTGGATTAAGCTGCCGGGATTCGGGTGATAAGTTAAAGGCGCTTGATGATTTTCTTAATGCGGAAATATCGGGCGGATATTCCTATTCATCGCAGGATTCCTGTTACATTCATGAGACAAATCACCCGGTGTATGTTTTTGAAGTGAGCCGATTGGATATTTCTTCTACAAAAATCCGGGAACTGACCGGAAAAGGGGAGTCTGCCTGCTTCCTGACGCCGGAAAAGGTGGAATTTTTTATAAAGAGCAGGGGATTATACAGATGACGGTTAAAAAGATTCAGAAGGCGAAGCAGGTAACGGATAAGTCAATCGATCTTTATGTTGACGCCGTTCTTGGGAAAAAGGCCGAAAATATTCTGGTGCTTGATATGCGGGGACTTACCTCTGTTGCGGATTTCTTCATTGTATGCAGCGGCCGCTCCAACCGCCAGGTTGCGGCAATAGCCGATCATGTTGAACGGAATCTGAAAAAGAAAGGAATGAAGCCGCTAAGTGTAGAGGGGAAAAATGAAGGGCTGTGGGTTTTACTGGACTACGGGGATGTCATAATTCATGTTTTTTATGAGGAGGTCAGG
>JAUPLM010000010.1 GCA_030836965.1 Thermodesulfobacteriota bacterium
AATCTCATATTCAATGCGATTGATGCAATGCCGGGCGGCGGAAAACTTGAAATAGCTGCGGAAAGAGATCAAACTGAAGGTTTTGTGGCAATAAGTGTGAAAGATACTGGTTCCGGAATTTCTGAAAAGGATCTTCCCCACATTTTTGAACCGTTTTACACAACCAAAAAGAACGGCTATGGTGTGGGACTCGGTCTTTCGACCGTTTACGGAATAATGGAAAGGCACCGGGGAAAAGTTGAGGTAAAAAGCATAAAAGGAGGCGTGGTTTTTATACTCAGGCTCCCCCTGTCTCATAATATTTGACACATCTGTTAATATTTCCCGGGAGAAAAAAAGTTGCCTGAAACAAGCTCCAATAACATAAAGCATGTGATCAGCGATCAGTGGCTTGAGGTATTGGATGAGTTGAATATCGGGGCTTTTACGGTAGATATCAGCCGTAAAATTTCATCGATGAACTGTACGGCCCAGGCCCTTATGGGACTCAAAGAGACGGAGGCTCTGGGTAAGGATTGCCGGGAAATTTTCTGCGGTGTTCCCTGCATGATTAAGTGCCTTTTCAAAAGCGGGAAAGGATGGGACGATGAGGATTCCGCTGTTAAGATTTCGGAAACCTTTGATATACAAAGACTCGTGACACGTCTTGCAACCCCGGTCTACGATTCCGCACAAAAAATGGTCGGATGTATGACCATTTTACAGGATCATTCTCCTATTGCAGATTTAATCAACAGAGTTCATTTCGATGAGCGTAGTCTTAAAATGATCCTTGAAAATCTCGATACAGGTATTTTTACCGTAAACCGGGGCGGACACATCACCTTTTTCAATACTGCCGCCGAAAAGATTTCAGGATATATCCGGAATCAGGTTTTAGGCAAATCCTGCACATCTCTCTTTGAAGGTGATGGAGAGCATGATCTGGAAATTCTGAAGGATTCCATAGAGAACGGGAATACAAGAAACAGCATCAAGGGCCGAATGAAAACAATGGGGGGAGAGATAATCCCCGTGCGTGCAAGCTACATGGCATTACGGAATGAGAAGGGAGCTATTGTGGGAGGTCTTGCGACATTTCATGACCTTACGGTAGTTCATCAACTCAACAAGGCCATAAGCGGGCACTATGCATTTCATGACATGATCGGAAAAGATCCCTCGATGCAGAAAATATTCGATGGTGCTAGAGTGGTTGCCGGAAGCAATTCGACAGTCCTTATCGAGGGGGCTACCGGAACAGGAAAGGACCTTCTGGCAAAAATAATTCATTCGGAAAGCGGAAGATCCGGCAGACCCTTTGTAAAGGTCAACTGCGCTGCGCTGCCTGAAAATCTCCTCGAATCGGAGATGTTCGGATATGCAAAAGGCGCCTTCACAGGAGCGGAGCGTGATAAACCGGGCAGATTCCAGGAAGCTGCCGGCGGGACAATTCTCCTCGATGAGATAGGGGATCTCCCACTCTCCCTCCAGGCCAAATTGCTTCGTGTTCTGGAAGACAAGGATTTTTATCCGCTGGGAAGCCGCCGTCCTGTTCATGTGGATGTCCGTATTCTTTCGGCAAGCAACCGGGGTCTCGAAGGTTTAGTCGATAAGCAGTTGTTTCGTGAGGATCTCTATTACCGTCTTAATGTACTGCGGATAGAACTTCCGTCTCTTAAAAACCGGAGGGCGGACATCCCGGTTCTTATACGCCATATAATGAGAAAGTATTCCGCATCAGGCGATAATCAGCCTAAAGATATTTCCGAAAAGGCAATGGAAATTCTCCTTAACTACAATTATCCGGGAAATGTACGGGAGCTTGAAAATATCCTTGAACATGCTTTGATCATAAGCCAGTCGGATACTATCGAACTGCACCATCTCCCGGATTATATCCAAAAACGCTTCAGATCACAAACTGCGGTTTTGCCGGAGAGACCTTTGAACAGAAAACCGGATTCAGATAACCGCCAGAGAGAAATCATAATAAAAGCCCTCAAACGACACAACCGGAGCCGTGTTCATGCAGCCCGGGCTTTGAAAATGGACCGCTCAACCCTATGGCGAAAGATGAAACACCTTAATATTACAATGTAATGCAAAAATATCATCTGCCGGCTGCCGCGCCTCAAGTTGCATAAAGCGTTGCATACATTGTTGCAATGCTGCAACGTTTTATGATATTTATTCATTATTTTAGTAAGTTATTCATGTTTTAGTTTTTATATTATGTTGCATATCAGACCGCTCCTCCAAATTTTACCTGCCCCTTTTTTGTCGGTTATAAATAGTAACATATTGTAATAAATTGAAATTTATCTGCAATATCGGCTCTGGCACAAAGTGTGCAGTTATTGCAAAACAACTGTTCCATCTTACCGGTTACCCGTTTCCATTTTTTTTTCGCCGACACTCCTTTCATACTTGCTTTAGGAAAATGTATGCAGCCAAAAACCAAAAAGAAAAATATTCTGGTTGTAGGTTATGAACTCGATATGCTGATTTTCCTTGCAAACCTTTTACGGAACGAGGGCTTTAAGGTACTTACGGTCGGCAATGGTCCGGAAGGCATCAGCAAAGCACAGAAGAATCAGCCCTCCCTAGTAATCCTTGATGTTATGATGCCCGGTGAATCCGGAATCCAGACTTACCGCTTACTTAAGAACGACAGGCTGTTGAACCGGATACCGGTTATAATGCTTTCATCCATAGACAGGGAAACCTTTTTTCATTACCAGAAATTTGACGGCTTCAAGACCGGGCAGGGAATTCCTGAACCCGATGCATTTCTTGAAAAACCGCCTGAAGCGGAAGAGCTTATCAGGCTGGTAAATGAATTGATCAGATAGGGAGTGAAAATTCATGTCTGTCAGAATAGGCTTTTATATCTGTCACTGCGGCATAAATATCGCTGCAAAGGTCAGGGTTGAAGAGGTTGCAGAGTTTGCACGGAAAATAAGGAATGTGGCGGTAGCCAGGGATTATAAATTCATGTGCTCCGATCCCGGCCAGGAAATGATAGAAAAGGATATCAGAGAATTTGGTCTGAATCGGGTTGTGGTTGCTTCCTGTTCACCCCGGCTTCATGAAAAAACCTTTCGCGGGGCATGTGAGCGTGCCGGGCTTAATGCATATATGTTCCAGATGGCCTCCGTGCGCGAGCAGGTGTCATGGGTAACCCCGGATGAAGATGAAGCAACCCGCAAGGCCAAGACTCTCGTGGCCGCCGCTATTAACCGGGTCAATTATCACGACAGCCTTGAAACACGTGAGGTGGATGTCCATCCTGATATAATGGTGGTAGGCGGCGGTATCTCGGGAATGCAGGCTGCGCTGGACATCGGCAATGCAGGCTTTAAGGTTTATCTGGTCGAAAAAGAGACCACCATCGGCGGCCATATGCTGCAGTTCGATAAAACATTCCCCACTCTTGACTGTGCCGCCTGCATCGGCACGCCAAAAATGGTCGAAGTAGCCCAGAATTCCAATATCAAACTCCTATCATACAGTGAAGTAAAGGAAGTCTCCGGATATATCGGCAACTATATTGTTAAAATACACCGTAAGCCGCGTTATATAAAGGAAGGTGTTTGTACGGGTTGCGGTGA
>JAUPLM010000011.1 GCA_030836965.1 Thermodesulfobacteriota bacterium
CATGGCCCGATTATGTAGCCGACGACATTTCTGCGGCAGGGATCAAAAAGGAAAGAATTGACGGCGCGGGCAGCGGAAATTACGGATATGCAAAAAATCTTACCAACCGTTTTGCAGAAACTGTTAAATCCGGAAAAGCCGCGGTCAACCTGCTTTTGGTTTTAGAGTCTAATCCGCTGTATTCCCTGCCCGATACAAACACAGTGAAGGAAGCTTTTAAAAAGATCCCCTTTATAGTAAGTTTTTCTTCCTTCATGGATGAGACGGCGGTAAATTCCGACCTTATTTTGCCAAACCATGTTTATCTCGAACGTTATGAAGATGTTTATGCCGCCGCAGGCCTGTCAAAGCCGGTCGTCAGCCTCTCAAGACCTGTTGTCAGCCCGCAATTCAACACGAAGCATGCAGGAGATGTTCTTCTTCTGATAGCTAAAGAAATGGATTCCCCTGTTGCGGATTCCTTTCCGTGGAAGGACTACAGCGCTTGCCTTGAAGAGATTCTCGGCGATAAATGGAAGATACTGGTGAAGGAAGGATTCTGGACTGATGAGGCATCTTCAGCTCCTGTAGTGAAGACATCTTCAGGTAAATTTGAGTTAGCAGGCGGATTTATAGATCTTGCCGCCGTCTTTGCTCCCGTAAATGCGGAAGGAGATCCCAAGACATATCCGCTTCTTCTTATCCCGTTTGATTCGATGAGAATCGCAAGCGGTTATATCGGCGATCCGCCCTTTGCTGTAAAATCCGTTGAAGATACTCTTTTAAAAGGGAAGGACGCCCTTGTGGAAATTAATCCTGCGACGGCAAAGGCAGGAGGTTTTTCAGAGGGATGTTACGCAGTTCTTAAAACTCCGAAGGGAAGCGCAAAAGTTAAAGTACATCTGTTTGACGGGATCATGCCCGGTCTTGTGGCCATGCCGAGAGGCCTCGGCCATACCGCGTATGACAATTATCTTGCCGGCAAGGGAATAAATGTCAATGAACTTATCGGAACGGTGGAAGATCCTGCATCCGGTCTTGATGCGGCCTGGGGAATCAGGGCCAATCTGATCAAAGCCTAATTTAGAGCATGAGGTTCTGATGAAAGAAGAACAAAGTAAAGAAAAAGACAAAAAATTTGGAATGGTCATTGATCTGGACAAGTGCACCGGCTGCGGGGCCTGTATGGTTGCCTGTATGGCCGAAAACAATGTGCCTTTCAAGGAAGACGAGTCGAATAAACGCGACAGCATAACATGGCTCAGGATTTACAAGCTGACAAACGGCAAGCCTTTTCCGGATGCCGATATATGTTATCTTCCCCGGCCCTGCCAGCACTGCGGCGGAAAAGGCGAACACGGTCATTCCCCCTGCGTATCAGTTTGTCCGGCTACCGCGACCGACTACAGCAAGGAGACAGGGATCGTCAGCCAGATATACACCCGATGTTTCGGATGCAGGTATTGCATGGCTGCATGCCCTTATCATGCCCGGTATTTCAACTGGTGGGATCCGGTCTGGCCGGACGGGATGGAGAAATATCTGAGCCCGAACGTGTCCGTCCGGATGAGAGGCATTGTTGAAAAATGCAGCTTCTGTTTCCACAGGTACCAGCTTGCCAAGGATAAGGCTTATTTCGAAGGCCGCCGTGAGATAGAGGAGAATGAATACCAGACGGCCTGCACGCAGGCATGTCCGGCAGGCGCGATCGTTTTCGGAGATCTTAATAATCCAGAGCATGCCGTTTATGAACTTAAAAAGAGCGGTAATGCCTTCCGGCTCCTTGAGCGGCTCCAGACGAACCCCAAGGTTTATTATCTGTCCGGCAGGGAATGGGTGAGACGTGCGGGCGATAACTATCTCAAGGATGAAAAAAAGTAATCCGGCATCATCGGCGCGGATATATTAACCGGCGCGATGCCATATAAATTTTTAAGAAACAGCAGATATTGAGGAGTAAGGGACTTATGGATTCAGCATTAATACCCAGGGGAGTTAAGCGCTGTCCGACATGGCAGTTTGCCTTGTGGATAGGCGCGGCCGGTGCGGTACTGTTATGGGGCGTTTTTGCCATGCTTCTTTGCTGGTTCAAGGGACTCAACCAGACCAACATGAATGATTCATACGGATTTGCGCTGTGGATCTGGGCCGATCTCGCGGTTATAGCTCTGGGAGGCGGGGCGTTTTTTACGGGTTTTTTAAGATACATTGTCGGGAAGGATGAACTGAAAAACATAATCAACTATGCCGTTCTCATAGGTTTTATCTGTTACAGTTCCGCTCTTCTCATACTTGCCATAGATATCGGGCAGCCGCTGAGGGGCTGGTTCATTTTCTGGCATGCAAACGTGCACTCCATGCTTACGGAAGTGGCTTTCTGCCTGACATGTTATTTCGGCGTTCTTACCATAGAATATGTTCCGCTTATACTTGAAAACCGTCAGATCGACAAGGTTCCCTTCTTTCATCGGCTTGGCCACAACATGCATGAGATAATGGCTGTTTTCGCGGCAACCGGAGCATTCCTCTCCTTTTTCCACCAGGGCTCACTCGGCGGAGTGTCCGGGGTTCTTTTCGGGCGGCCGTTCGGTTACAGGGAAGGTATATTTATCTGGCCATGGACATTCTTCCTCTTCACATGGTCGGCTGCCGCATGCGGGCCGTGCTTCACAATCCTTGTCACCAAAATTACCGAAAAAATAACCGGGAAAAAACTGGTAAAGCAGAATGTGATCGAGCTTCTTGCAAAGATTTCAGGCTGGATGATCGGAACTTACATAATAGCTAAAATAATCGACACATGGTACTGGGCGAAAGTTACGGCTCCTGCAGCCGGATTAAGCCTCATGGATTTTTATTCAAACAATCCTTTCTACGGCATCTGGATACTTGTGCTGGAAATAGTTATCTGCGGGATCATTCCGGCGATAATACTTATATCCGAAAAAGGGCGTAAGAATCCGGCCGCGCTCATGGCAGCCGTTGTTCTTGCCGTTATAGGGCCGTGCGTCAACCGCTGGGTAATGGTATTGCAGGTTATGGCAGTGCCTGTATTAACGTTTGAAAGCTGGGCAATGTACTATCCGAGCTGGCAGGAAGTCGCGACTACAATACTGCCTGTTGCATACGGTGTTATACTTATATCTTTCTCGTACCGTTACCTGCCGGTATTCCCGCAGGAGCAGGAACTGAATCCGGAGGTCTGAAGCTGCCGGTTTTATTGCGGAGGTAAATCATGTTTCCTATTTGTTTTGAATGGATGTGGGATATGTCCCATATAATCTTTATGGGCGGACTCTGGTATGCTCTTACAATCATAGGGCTTGGAATGACATTTTGTATCGGCAAGGCTTTTTATGACACATTCCTTGACAAGGGCAAAGTTGATCATCACCATTAGAAAAATTTAAATACCGTTAAATCAAAAAGCGCTTGCCCCGTTGATTTTCCGGGGACGCGCTTTTTTGTGGGCCCTTTGCATAACATCAGATCTGAAGCCAAGTCAGGATATGGGCTTATGTGTACCGCCGGAATTATTTCCTTTTTTCTGCAACGGCAGCAGGTCCGCATCCAACAGATCCGAACAGCCCAGGTGAAGATATCTTCACGAAGCCATGTATCTTATCTGCCTGCCCAAGTTCCTGTAGATTACCCGGGGGCGTTGATTAGGTTTATGCATAATTTTCCGGCGGATCGCATAAGCTCATATCCTTATTTGGCTAAGTTAAATAATTGAAAACTCATTTTGTTTCAGAAGGCGGGGATAAATGGATAAAATAGTCGTTGAAGGCGGGTATCCGTTAAAAGGCGAGGTCAGGATAAGCGGGGCGAAAAATGCGGCCCTCCCTATCCTTGTCTCCTCATTGCTTACCGACGGCCCCTGCACCTATTCGAATGTGCCTGTTTTAAAAGATATCGAGAGCACGAAAGAGCTTTTGATTAACCACGGCGCCAGAATAGAAACGGATCAGCATACCGTCACAATAGATGCGGGCGGACTCAATAACTCCGAGGCTCCGTATGATCTGGTGAGAAAAATGAGGGCATCGATCCTGGTTCTCGGACCCCTTGTCGCCAGGCTGAAAAAAGCAAGGGTCTCCCTGCCGGGCGGATGCTCGATCGGAGCGCGTCCAATCAACCTGCACCTTAAAGGGCTAGCCGCGCTCGGTGCAAAGGTTGAACTGATACACGGATATGTCGAAGCAAGCGCCGCAAAATTACGGGGAGCGGAAATATTTTTCGATACGGTCACTGTGACGGGAACTGAAAATCTCATGATGGCCGCAGTGCTTGCCGAAGGGATCACCCTCCTTCGTAATGCGGCAAGAGAGCCGGAAGTGACCGCCCTCGCCGATGTTCTGAATAAAATGGGGGCGAAAATCGAGGGTATAGGCACATCGGTATTGAAAATAACAGGTGTTCCGGCACTTAAACCGGTATCCGTTTCCATTATCCCCGACAGGATAGAAACCGGGACATTCATGGTATCTGCCGCACTTTCCGGAGGAGATATAAAGATACTGGACTGTGAACCCACACATCTTGAATCCGTAATTCACAAGCTTAGGCTGACCGGCTCAGAAGTCAAAATAGACGGCAATACTATGACTGTTAAGGGCGGAGATAAAATCACAAGCATAGATATAAAGACCATGCCGTATCCGGGATTTCCGACAGACATGCAGGCACAGTTCATGGTGCTGCTCTCCGTTGCGAAAGGGTTCAGCGTAATTACGGAAACTATTTTTGAAAACAGGTTCATACACGTAAGTGAACTAAAGAGGCTTGGAGCGGATATTAAGGTTTCGGGAAACACAGCCATGATCACGGGCGTTCCGAAGCTGATGGGGGCTCCCGTGATGGCAACCGATCTTCGTGCGAGCGCATCCCTGATACTTGCCGGACTTGCCGCTTCCGGCACTACGGAGGTCAGCCGAGTATACCATCTGGACCGGGGATACGAGGCTATCGAGAAAAAATTTGCTTCACTCGGGGCAAAGATAAAAAGAGTAAAAGCATAAATGACGGCTTTGTAAAAAGTCCGATTTCTTCGTTGCGCTTCATCCCGTTGTGATTGCGGCGTACAATAGGTACGCCTCATCACACGTGATTCGCGACGCCTTGAACTTGAACTTTTTACTTTGCCGCCGGAATTTATACTTTTTACGAGAACAGCATCAATGACGGCTTTGTAAAAAGTCCGGATTTCTTAAACAGCCGTCCTCATTTTCATATGCAGCCTGAAGGTTGAGGCATGATAAGCGATATCTTCTTTCGACCTCTTATTCCTCTCCTTATATCCATGATTGCCGGTATTTCATGCGGCCTGCTGTTTCCAGCGCACATCGAATGGGCATATCTTGCCGCATCCTGCTGCTCGGTATTGATACTCATAAAAATTATAAGAAAAAAGTCCGCGTTATTCCTTCCGTTGTTTCTTTTTTTCTCCCTTGGTTATCTTTCGATACAGCCCTGGTTTCCTGAAAGACTCCCCGGTTCGCACATAGCCAATTTTACGGATACTGGGCCTTTGAACATATCCGGAAAAGTGATCGATAGTCCTGAGATAAGGAACAAGCGGTTATCATTTACGCTTCTTGCCGAAACGGTTGAAAATGACGGTAAAATCATTCCTGTGACAGGGAAGATAAGTGTAAGAGTTTTAAACGGCATTCCCGAAATATCGTCAGGGAATAAAGTTTACTTTAAGAGCGGCATCAGATCCATCAGGAATTTCAACAACCCCGGAGGATTCGATTACAAAAGACATATGGCCTTTAACGGCATAACGGGTACTGCATATGCGGCCTGGGATAATATCAGGATTGAGCAAAATGAAGAGAAGATTGAATGGAAAAGGGTGATTGAAAATGCGCGGGAAAAATTCGCCTCTCTCATAGATAGTTCAGCTCCTTATACTGAAGCCGGAGTCTTGAAAGCGCTTGTGATAGGGGATCAGAATTCAATTACTCCTGAAATCAGGGAGGCTTTTAACCGGACGGGCACAAGCCATATCCTTTCTATTTCAGGGCTTCATATCGGTATTGTCGCGACCGTGTCATTTCTGTTTTTTAATAAATTGCTTTCATATTTCAATCTGTTTCTCTGGAATGCGTGGACGAGAAAAGGTGCCGCGATTTTATCTCTTTTACCGGTTATCATATACGGGCTGCTTGCCGGGATGTCGCCCTCAACACAGCGGGCGGTCATTATGGTTTCGGTATTTCTTATGAGCTTTTTTGTCGAAAGAGAGCAGGACGGAATAAACACTCTTGCGGTTGCGGCGATGCTGATTCTTATCTTTCATCCGCCCTCTCTTTTTCTCGTATCTTTTCAGCTCTCTTTTTTGTCGGTTTGGTTTATTATCGCGGGAATGAATCTGACTCTGTACAGTAAGGATGTAAAAATCAAGGCGGAGGAAGGCTGGCGGTTAAGGCTTCAGAGACAAACAGCAGCTTTTTTCCTCGTTTCGTTTTTTGCGACGATCGGAACATTTCCGGTTGTCATGTACTATTTCAATCAGGTATCTCTTGTCGGGCTTGCCGCAAATTGTGTTGCGGTGCCTTTAATCGGGTTTGCCGTTGTGTCCGCAGGGCTGCTCTCTTTTTTCATATATCCGGTGAGCAGTCTTGTTTCGGTGTGGCTTATAAAAGCAAGTTCGATTATTTTGGGAATTTCACTTGAGTTCATAAATTATTTTTCGAAACTCCCCTTTGCGGCGATTAAAACCGTGACGCCGTCATTTTTTGAAATAACCTGGTACTATTTACTGCTTGGCGTTGTTTTCGTTATTTTAAAGGTAAAAAACAGGGACACCGGAAGAGAAAGAGAAGGGGGTGTTTTTGTACGGATTAAAAAAAAAGCGCCGTTTATCGCGATACTGCTTTTGATAATTGCCGGATACGCGGATATATGGTACTGGCTTGATAAGAGATTTCTGCAGAAAGATCTTATGGTAACTGTCGTTGATGTCGGACAGGGCACCTCCTCCCTTCTTGAACTTCCGGGCGGCTATAATGTTCTTGTTGACGGAGGCGGATTTTCAGATAATTCGATATTTGATGTGGGAGAGAAAATAACGGCGCCTTTTTTGTGGCGCAAAAAGATCAAAAGTGTTGATCTCCTTGTTCTTTCACACCCGAACAGCGATCATTTAAACGGTCTTTTGTATATCGCTGAAAATTTCAACATAAAGGAGATCTGGACAAACGGAGAACCCGCCGACAGCCTCGGATACAAAAGACTGCTTGATATCATCAGAGAAAAAAATATAATGATGATGGATTTTAAAGAGGCGGTAAGAGACAGGGTCATAAACGGGATTCAATTTAAAATCCTTTACCCTGAAGCCGGATTTAAGGAAAAGAAAGAGAAATGGAGAAAAGGGGACAACAGTTCCCTTGTATTAAAAGCAGTATTCGGGAAAAAGTCATTTCTTTTTACGGGAGATATAAAAGAAAAAGGTGAATCCGATCTTGTCCGGCTTTCGGGAAATCATTTGAAGAGCACGGTTCTGGTTGTGCCTCATCATGGAAGCAGGTCGTCCAGCACGTATAAATTTATTGATAAGATCGGGCCTAAGATCGCAGTGATACCTGTCGGGTGGAAAAACAGGTATAAATTTCCAGCTCCCGAAGTACTTGAAAGATATAAATCAAGAGGATGCAGGATATTGCGTACAGATGAAAACGGCGCCGTGACTATATCCACGGACGGAAAGTCATTTAAGGTTATCCCGGTGATTGCCGGTCAAAGCTGATTGAATCAGGCGATGCTTGTGAATATAAAAAAAAACCTTGATAAGCTTTATCTGAAATACAATAAAAGAGAATATGTACATCCCGATCCGCTCGAATTCCTATACAGTTACCGGGATATCAGGGATCGTGAGATCGCAGGATTAATAGCCTCTTCCCTTGCGTACGGAAGAGTAGCCCGGATATTGACAAGCGTTTCTTCGGTTCTTGATAAAATGGGATCTTCTCCTTACTCGTTTATCAGGAATTCGACACTATCCTCGTTAGGAAAAACATGCGGCGGATTCAGGCACAGGTTCGCGGGAGACGAAAATTTAACGGCTCTGCTGACCGGGTTAAAGCGGGTTCTTGAAGAATACGGATCCTTGCACGCATGTTTTTTGAAGGGGGTCGGTAAAAAAGATGAAACGGTTTTGAAAGGTCTGGACTTTTTTACGGGTAAGATAATTTCAGGCTGCTGCGGGAAGCCCGGACATCTCATCCCGCTGGTTACGAAGGGGAGCGCCTGCAAGCGGCTTAATCTGTATCTGCGCTGGATGGTCAGGAAGGATGATGTGGACCCGGGCGGCTGGGATAAGATCCCGCCATCCATGCTGATTATACCCCTTGATGTTCATATGCACAGGATAAGCCGGTTAATAGGATTTACGGACAGAAAACAGGCGGATCTCCGCACGGCTCTTGAGATAACATCATGCTTCAGGAAGCTTGCGCCTGATGACCCTGTCAAATACGATTTTGCATTAACCCGTTTCGGGATAAGAGCCGACATGAGCATTGATGGTTTATTAAAAAGCATCCGCTTTAAACCCGGAACCAATTATTGAAAAAGGAGGCCCATATGACTATCGATCGTCTTGTTATGGCTTTTGCCGGCTGCTTCATATTAATCAGCCTGCTTCTTGCTCATTTTCACAGTTCTTACTGGCTCTGGTTTACGGCCTTTGTCGGCGCGAATCTCCTGCAGTCTTCCTTCACAGGATTCTGCCCGCTTGCAAAGATTCTGAAATCTCTCGGTGTAAAACCGGGTAATGCTTTTGATTGAGCATTACGCAAAGATCTCTGAAAATCCTTGACAAATTTATTTTACTTATATAATTAAAAACAGCCTGTTAATAAGATTTTAATTTTTAATGAATCAATTATTGTAAGCAGGGGAAAAATGGGTTTTAATCTATGGTGCTGGTGGCGGCAGGAATGTTGAAGCGCCCACCAGTCTGAATAAAAAATATAATTTATAATTTATCAGAGCCCTGGGCGGCTTTAAGCAGCGAATATGTGCGTGCAGCCCAAGGCTCTGTTGATTTTGAAAGCCTGGGTTGATAACCCCGGCTTTTTTTATTGATATGGAGGGTGCGTGGGAAGAAAAAAACTGATGCTGGGCAATGAGGCTATAGCGCAGGGGCTTCTTGAGAACGGATGCGCTGTCGCTACTTCTTACCCGGGGACTCCGGCTTCGGAAATCCTTGCTTCCTTTTCGCGGATAAAAAAGATAAACGCTCTTCCCGTGCATTCCCAGTGGGCGATAAATGAGAAGGTCGCCTTCGAGATCGCCTATGCCGGATGCATGGCGGGGCTCAGAACCGCCGTCAGCATGAAGCAGGTAGGTCTTAATGTGGCGTCCGATCCTCTCATGAGCGCCGCGTACATGGGTACAAAGGGCGGTTTCATCGTGATAAGCGCGGATGATCCGGGACCTCATTCTTCCCAGACCGAGCAGGACAGCCGTCTTATGGCAATGATTGCGAAAATTCCGGTTCTTGATCCCGATTCTCCGGCCCAGGCAAAAGATATGGTCTCTGTCGCATACGAGCTCTCGGAAACTTTTGAAATTCCGGTGATGCTTCGCCCTGCCACAAGAGTATGCCATTCCCGCCAGGATATCCAGGCTGAGCCTTTCGGCTCATTCGGTAGAAAAGCCGATTTCAAAAAGGATCCGGCAAGATGGGCCGCGACTCCCAAATTCCGATTCAAGCTTCATGGCGAACTTGAAAAAAAACTTGCGAAGATTGCGGCGTTTAAAAAAACATATCCTGTTAAACTTAATAAAGCGGCTGTCGCCAGGAAAGCGGTTATCGTATCGGGAGTAGCAGCCGCGCATGCAAGGGAGATAATGAAGGAGCTTAGCCTGTGGGATAAAATTCCTTTGTACCAGGTAATCCAGCCGTATCCTCTCCACAGAAATTTTATCTCTTCCGTTCGTAAGAAGTACGATGAAATACTGATCATAGAAGAGACTATGCCTGTAATCGAGATGCAGATCGCGGACAGAGCCAGGGTAAGGGGTAAACTTAACGGCTTTGTTCCCGGCGTGGGAGAAATTCTGCCTGAAGCTATTGAAGTGATGTTATGCGACTTTGCAGGCTTGAAGTCGGATAAGATAACCGTTCTGCCGCAACCCGGAAGACGCCCGACTCTTTGCGCCGGATGTCCGCACAGGGCGAGCTTTTTCGCGATAAAGAAGGCCGCGCCTAAAGGAATATATACCAGCGACATAGGGTGTTATACGCTCGGGCTTAACCTTGGGGCTGTTGATACAGTGCTTTGCATGGGCGCCGCGATCAGCCAGGCTGAAGGTTTCTATCACGCGTATAAGAATGATAGTAAAAAACCTGACATAGTTGCCACGATAGGCGATTCGACTTTTTTCCACGCGGGTATTCCGGCATTGATAGATGCCGTGGTGCAGAACGTGCATTTTACGCTGGTGATACTGGACAACAGGACAACCGCCATGACCGGAAACCAGCCTACGCCAGCTTCGGGATTCGGCTCTTCGGGGGAAACGCTTGAAACCGTAGATATCGAAGCGCTTGTGAAAGGCTGCGGTGTCAAGTTCTGTAAAACCGGCGATCCATGCAAAATCAAAGAATTTATTCCCCTCGTGAAAGAAGCGGTTTTGTACGCAAGAGATAAAGGACCTGCCGTTGTTATCGCAAGACATCCGTGCCTCATCGGCGCCAGGATGAAGGATGAGAAGGCGAAAAAACTCTTTGTCAAAATTACGGATGCCTGCGAAGGATGTGAATATTGCATAAGACATTTTGAATGTCCGGCTATCATTTTTGACAAGGATAAAAAGCGGGCGGATATAGATCCGCTTCTTTGCAGCGGATGCGGAGTATGCATACATGTGTGTCCTAAAAAAGCTATAGAGATAAAATAAGGGTTCAAGAGGAGAGCTTTGAATAATATGGAATAACGGAGGCGTAGCAGGGGTATGCGCCGGTTTGTTCTGACGGAATTATAGCTTTACTTTTCTATGACGGCGGCAGACTCG
>JAUPLM010000152.1 GCA_030836965.1 Thermodesulfobacteriota bacterium
GAAGAGGACCTTGGGCACTGGCTGTTTCGGCCGTTTCAGTCGCTTTTATAGAAACACTTTCAACCGGAAGCCCCATTTTCTGCCATTCCGGAAATCCTTTGGGATCGCGATAGATGTTTTTATAACCCAGTTGTACGGCCACACGGGCCGCCGAGTCGCTGCGGACTCAGGTCAAACCGGCTCAGTAAAAAATAATATGCCGGTTTTTATCCGGCCCTAAAAACGCCTCAAGCGATTTTGCCTTCCGCCAACGGGCCCAGCCTGTCGGTTCCATAGGAAAATTATGCGAGCCGGCAATGTGTCCGGTTTGAAACTCCCATTCCTGGCGGGTATCTACAAGCAGAAGATTTTGATCATCTTTCCGGTAGAGATCTCTCATCTCTTCGGTTGAAATAATTCTATAACCCCCTTTTTCGGCTTCGGTGATCACATCCGCCCAGGCCGGCTCTTTCGGAGTCACCGCCCGGTTGGTGACCCAAAGAATGCCAACCGTCACCAACACTGCCGCAAGGGCTAAAAGAATCGACCTTTTGCTGCTTATAAAAGCTTCCTTTCCCATCACATTTTCCCTTCACGCCTGAGCTTTGATATGAGAAAGTCCGCGCCTCTGAAAGACAAACCCAGTTTTTTCGCCAGATCCTCCGCTGTAAGGTTCTCATTATGCCTGGTAACAGCAATGACTTCATTTTCAAGTTCCTCAAGCCAGTCTTCAAAAAGAACCAATACTTCGGAATTACTGATGGACATCAGTTGTTTTGACTGGGTAACCTTATCCACCAGGCTCTGACACATTTGAGTCGGGTCGACACCTTCGCCCATGCATTCGGCCAGTCAGAGATGAACCATGCTGGATACTTTATCGCTGCCGGGTTCACCGATCAGATTCATGACGAAATTGCTTCGGGTTTCTTCATCCAGCAGCGGGAAAATCATTTTCAAAGCGGCGGCCATTTCAGTCAACGCTCTTTTTGGATCCATGTGTTTGACGATTTCAAGAATCTCTCCCATGATACTTTCACTATCTCCCATATCTAAAATGTTTTTCTTTTGACAAATAACTCCAGGGCCACATTCCCCAGCATTTGGACTATATTCAGTATTTCTGGATCAGCGATTTCATAGTAAATAAAAGGGCCGTTTCGCTCTACATGAACCAGAAGATAACGCTTCAGCTCCCGCAAATGATGAGAAACAAGAGGCTGAGATAAATTTAACTCCTCCACCATGCTGCCGACGGACTTTTTCCCGTTGCTGAGGCAATAGAGAATTCGCAGGCGATTTTCATCCGCTAATCCCCTTGCTAAAGCTGCCGCCATCTGAAGAGATTCTCCGGACAGCACCATATTTTCCATGGCAGTATTATTCATATATTTTTCCCTGTTATATATTATCCGTCCCGGCTCAGAACTCATCCGTTTAAAAAGGCGTTTTCCGGATGAGCGGTAACTAACGGCTCAGTTCAGCGCCGGCTTCCGATCACAAAATGAACTTCGATTACGGGCCGCCAATAAACATATCATCATATAAGTGCACATTTATATGATGATATGTTTATTGTCAAGAATAATTTGATGAATATCAATCGGGTTGATTATTACACTTTATAAGGTATTCGGATTGCTGGTCACTGATTACTGCTCACGAAGGAGGCAGCGCTGTTTTACAAAAATTCAGAAATATCTTCTGGTGGGGCATCAAATTGAGCTGTTTCGTATAAATCACATGAAAATCCCTTTCAACCACCCAGCCTGATACAGGTATCTCTACAAGAAGTTTCTGCTTCAATTCCCGCCTGATTGCATGAATGGAGATGAAAGAGACTCCCAGTCCGGCTATAATCGCCTCCTTGATTGCTTCTGAACTGCCCAGTTCGGCAATAATGTTGAGTTTGAAATCTGAAGCTGCTTTTTCTTTAAGATAATTTTCCAGAATTTCTCTTGTTCCTGATCCTTTCTCTCTTATTACAAAAGGTTCTTCCATAAGCTCTTCTGCGGTGATAGAGCGTCTTTTACTCCAGCGATGCGTTCCGGAAACTGCGATTACAAGCCTGTCTTTCCATATGGGCTCCGCACTGATTTTTCTGCTTAAAGTTTTTTTCCCGATAAATCCTATTTCGGCATGATTATTCATCACCATGTCGAGAGCCTCTTCGCTGTTTACAGTCTTTATATAAACCTTTATTTTTGGATATTTTTTATTGAAGTTCCCAAGAATAAACGGAAGGATATAATTAGCCGGAATGGTGCTCGCTATTATATCAATGGTCCCACTCTCTTTTTCCATTGATCTGAAAATTTTCTCTTTGACCCCTTCTCTAAGTCCAAGAATTTTCTGAGCATATTCATACAGAAGCTTGCCCTGAAATGTCAGGGTAACGCCGGTGTTATGCCTGTTTATGACTTTAACACCAACAGCATCTTCCAGATTTTTAATATGCTTGGTCAGGGAAGGCTGGGTTAAAAACATCTTTCTGGCAGCTCGGCTGAAACTTCTCTCCCCCACAAGATGAATAAGAGCTTCCAACTGCTGTATCGTAATATTTTTAAATCCGTCATAGCTCATAAAACCGACAACTATTATAAATAATATTAATAATCAAGTTATTATTATAACTTTTATGAATTTGACATATTCTGTTTTTACATTTAGTTGATAATCAGGCTTTTCGTTCCGGCTATCGACTTCATTAAATTTAAAAGGAGAATCCAATGAAATACGGCGCAAGAAACAAGTTTGGTGCAATGGTAAAATCAGTCAAAAGCGATGAAATCATGTCCCTTGTGAAATTTGATATCACCCATCCTGC
>JAUPLM010000153.1 GCA_030836965.1 Thermodesulfobacteriota bacterium
CTTTTCTTTCCTCAGCGTATTTTTTTATGAAGTGATCAACAAGGGGCCGTATATCTTCCAATCTCTCTCTTAAAGGCGGAATTAAGATATTAAGGACATTCAGACGGTAGTATAGATCTTCTCTGAAACGACCCAGTTTTACCTCTTCTTTTAACTGCCTGTTTGTTGCAGCAATTATGCGGATATCTACCAGAATCGGTTTAACTCCACCTACTCTTTCAAAATTTCTTTCCTGAAGCGCACGAAGCAATTTTACCTGAAGTCCCTGGGAAAGTTCAGATATTTCATCAAGAAAAAGGGAACCTCCATCTGCGAGTTCAAACCGGCCTTTCTTCATGGAAATTGCTCCTGTAAAGGCACCCTTTTCGTGGCCGAACAACTCGCTTTCAAGCAGATTTTCAGATAGAGCCGAACAATTTACTGCTATAAAAGGCTTATCACGCCTTGGACTGTTAAAATGTATTGATTTTGCTACAAGCTCTTTTCCTGTGCCGCTTTCACCTTCGATTAAAACCGTAGCAGACGACGGAGAAACTTTTCTTATGGTTTCGAAAACGTTTTTCATGGCCTTGCTTTTGCCTATAATGTTTCCGAAATTATATTGTGATTCCACAACATCACGAAGCCGCCTGTTCTCTTTGACAATTCTGTACATTGCCGCAGCTTTTTTTACATAAATCACAAGCCTCTCGTTGTCGAAAGGTTTCAGTATGTAATTATAAGCTCCTTTCTGCATGGCTTCCACTGCTTTTTCAACAGTACCATGAGCGGTCATCATTATTACGGGTAGATCGGGGTCCGTCAGTTTTATTCTTTCCAGAAGCTCAATGCCGTCAATAAGAGGCATTTTCATATCTGTGAGTACAAGATCGATGTCAGAATTCTTTATTATGTCAAGTGCAGCAAGACCATTGTTTGCAGTAAGAGTTTCATATCCTTCTTCCTCAAGAACCGCGCTTAAAATCAGAGGATAGTTTTTCTCATCATCGACGATTAAAATTGTTTCCATAATTACTTCCCCTGTCCTGCAGGTATTGTTACAAAGACCCGGGTGCCGTTGGTCTGTCTGTTTGAAATTTGAATCGTGCCGTTATGGGCTTCAATTATATTTTTTACTATTCCAAGACCGAGACCTGTTCCTTTATCCTTTGTGGAAAAAAAAGGATCCCATATTTTTTTTAATATTTCATCAGGAATGCCCGATCCTTCATCTTCAAAAACAATATTTATTCCGCCATTATAGGATGTTATTCCGACAAATATTTTACCGCCTCCCGGCATTGATTGCATGCCGTTTATAAGTATGTTCAAAAAAGCCTGGTATAGCATATTTGAGTCGGCCATTACTTCCGGCAGAAAGGATGCTGTTTGTTTTTCTACAAAGCAGACTTTTTCTTCAAACTGCGTGGCGAGTGTTGTAAGATTTTTTTCAAGGATGTCTTCTATACGGCATGAAGCTAAGTTCGGTTGACGAGGTTTGGCAAAAGCGAGAAAATCGGTAATTATGCTATTTAGACGTACAGCCTCCTCGACTATTATGTCCGGTATTGAGTTTGAAGGATCGAGAACTGACATTTTTTTCTTTAACAGCTCGCCCGAGCTTCTTATAATTCCCAAAGGATTTCTTATTTCATGGGAAATTCCTGCCACCATTTCTCCAATAGAAGACAGATGCTCGGCACGCCTTAATTGCTTTTCCAGAACAAGCCTTTCCATAGCCCGTTTTTCAATTATGGATTCGCCTCTTCTTACCACAAAAAGCAGAATAACAAATAGACCGCTCATGACAACAGTGATCGTGCCGATTAAAACAATTTGAAATCTGAAAATAGTTTTATATTCATTTGATAAATCCTGTACTATCTCAATAACCCCTATTGTTGTACGTTTAGATCCGGGTCGCACATCTTCCGTAAGAAGGGGTGCCGTTGTAATCATTTTGTTTTCAGACGGAAAACCGAGTAGCGTTTCAATGAAATTTCCTTGTTGAATCAATTTCGTTGAAGATTTTCCGGTAATTGCGGACAAATATTCCGGACCGCCAACATTTTCTTTTCCAACCATATTTTTATCAAAACTATATGATATAACATTTTTCTTAGCGTCATATATGGATACCATATCGACTTTATAACCGTGAAGAGCGCTCAAAATGACTTTATCGAGCATGTCGGCCTGGACTTTATCTCTCAGCTTTATTTTTTTATATTTCAAAGCGGCCGGAACGAAAAATTGCCAGAAAATCTGATGATTCAGATTTTCGGCAACAAAAAGAGCGTACTCTTCACTCCTTTTTTGCTGAGTGGTTCTGACCCAGTCTGTGTTTAGAACGGATAACACTATTGTGCTGATGAAAATTACGATAAGACTTGAAAATGTAAAATATTTTACAAGTCTGAACGGCTTTACTTTTTCTTCAGGTGTTTTCATAAACAGTGTAATTTGATTTTATAGAGTCAATCAATAAAGTTTTATCTTGATGTAAGAAATCAATCTTTACAGAGATATACGGAACCGAGAAGGTAAAGTCAAGGCGATGCTGTTTATTATCACCTTCCTATACGCATTTGTCCGGTCATCGTATTAAGTAAACAAAGTCGCTGATGGGCTTATTTTAAATTTCTCAGGACGTACGGGAGTATTCCTCCGTTTATAAAGTAGGTTAATTCAGCCTGTGAATCGATTCTTGCAGTAACGGTAAAGCGGATAATATTTCCATTTTTTTGCTTTGCTGAAACCAAAAGCTTCTTTCCCGGATAAAAATCTTTTTCAATTCCAGTAATATCATAAACTTCTGTTCCATTCAGTTTCAGTTTTTCCTGTCCGGCGCCTTCTTCAAACTGAAGAGGAAGAACCCCCATGCATACAAGATTACTGCGGTGAATTCTTTCAAAACTTTCAGCTATAACGGCTTTGACTCCCAACAGAGCGGTTCCCTTGGCAGCCCAGTCACGCGAACTACCTGTTCCGTATTCACGTCCTGCAATTACAACAAGAGAAATCCCTTCTTTTTTATAATGCTCCGAAGCGTCGTATATAGGCATTATTTTTTCATCCGGGAATAAAATCGTCCATCCACCCGTAACGCCGGTGACGAGCCTGTTTTTCAAGCGGATATTGCCGAATGTACCGCGCATCATTACTTCGTGATTACCCCGGCGGGAACCGTAGGAATTAAATTCATCCGGCCCTAATCCTTTATTGATAAGATATTTTCCTGCCGGGCTTTCTTCAGGAATTGAACCGGCCGGTGATATATGATCGGTTGTAACCATATTTCCGAGAAGAGCAAGCACTCTTGCATTTTTGATCTCCTCCGGTTTCGGAACGCTTGTTGTTATTTCATCAAAAAACGGCGGATTATTTATATATGTTGACCCGGGATCCCATTTAAAAAGAGAACTTTCGGGTACAGGAAGGGCTTTCCATTGTTCGGAGCCTTCGAACACAGTGGAA
>JAUPLM010000154.1 GCA_030836965.1 Thermodesulfobacteriota bacterium
CGATCTAGATGACCCAGAATGATTGCCCACACGCCTTTTAAAACTCCAAGATCGGCAAGGTACCCCCCTGTAAGTATTTCAGCTACCGAAACGGCTGCTCCGAACCAGAGGAAAAAAAGGTTTGCCGATGTTAAAGACTGTTTACTTTCCATCGTCTTTTCAAGCCTTTTCGTGAAAATTGAAGAAATGATCGACAGGGCCATGGCCGTGCCCGATTTCAAGCGAATGCTCAATCGCGCCTGTTATATATGTTTTTGCATCAGATACGGCCTTGAAAAAATCGATGCCTTTTGCAAGATTTGCCGCGATAGCGGAAGAGAAAGTGCAGCCTGTTCCGTGCGTGTTTTTTGTTTCGATCCTTTTATTTGTCAGTTCTTTAAAAAGAATCCCGTCGTATAAAATATCTGTTGCGGGTTTTCCGCCTAAATGTCCTCCTTTTACGACTACCTTTTTCGCGCCGAGTTTTAAAATTCTTGCCGCAGCATGTTTCATTTCATCTGTGCTTTCTATCTTTGTGCCTGTCAGTGCTTCAGCTTCATAAATGTTCGGAGTAACAACATCTGCAAGAGGAAAGAGTCTTTCCACTAGAGAATTCCGCGCATCTTTCTTAAGAAGGCTATACCCGCTTTTTGAAATCATGACAGGATCAAGAACAACAGGAGGCAGATTGATTTTTCCAAGAGTTTCAGCAATTGTTTCAATCAGTTTTATACTGGAAACCATGCCAATTTTAACTGCATCGATTTGTATATCATCAAACAGATATATGATCTGGTCCTGTACCATAACAGGGTCGATCTCCTGAACGCCATAAACCTTGGTCGTGTTCTGAACCGTCACGGCGGTAATCACGCTCATTCCGAAAACACCGTGGGCGTGAAACGTTTTCAGATCGGCCTGGATTCCGGCACCACCCGAAGGGTCCGATCCGGCTATTGTAAGAGCTGTTTTCATATAAAAAAATTCCTATGAATTTCGAATATCGAATATCGAACTTCGAAAAACGGATAAAACCTGAAACCGATTTTGTTACCGTGGGGAAACTTCGGAAAGAATACAGGAAGAAAAAACGTCTTCGGGGGTATATTCTCCGAGTTCCCTACGACAGTATTATCTGTATCAGGTTCAGTGGGTTTTTTCTCAGTTCTGCATCTATATGCAGAACACCCCAATCGGATTCCAAGTAAAACTTAACAGTGTACGGACCGGATTGCAAGCGGAAAATTTATGATTTTTTCCCGTGCTGAAAGGAATCAATTCCCGGAATGCTTATTACATGTTTTCCGGTAAACGGCAGGCATCGTCCTACCTGAAAAGAGCCCTTAAGTTGTTTTAAAATTGTTTTATAAATATTAGGATGGCAGGCAAAAAGAAGCTCATAATCCTCCCCTCCGGCAAGCGCTGTTTCTTCCGGACTTTTCCCGTATTTCCGGGAGAATGCAACAAGATCCGGGTCAAAAGGGCATGATGAAAGGTCAATCTCGATTGTTATTCCGGAAGCCTTTGCGATATGACCGGCGTCTCCGGCAATGCCGTCACTGATATCCATGACGCAGTCAATTCCTGCCTCGGCAAGTAGTTGCGCAGCATCAAACCTGGCGGCCGGAAACTTGAATTTTGAAATAAGACCCGGGAAGGAAGTGTCTTTATTCATAAGGGATTCAAGTCCGGCGCGGGCAAGACCCAAGGGACCTGTACAATAAAGGCCGTAGCCGGCTTTTGCATTTGAACGCTTAGGAAAAATGTCGCTTCTCCCGCTGCCTATCGCAAAAAGATCAAGGGAGAGTTCACTTCCTGACGAAATGTTTCCGCCTCCCAGAGAGCATCCATGTTTTATAAGGGCCTCCTTGATTCCTATGTATATCTCTTCAACCGTGTTTTCTGAGATATACGGGGGGAGGCAAAGATTGGTAAATAGTACGGCAGGTTTTGCGTATGACGCGGCAAGATCGCTTATGGTTACCTCGACCGCTTTTATTCCGATTTCTCTTGGTGTCTGCCACTCAGACCTGAAATGAACACCTTCTCTCTGGGTATCGGTTGTTATTACCGGGTTTGAAATAGGTGCAAGAAGGCACGCATCGTCGCCCGGAGGAACAATAAGATTAAAGGGTGCAGGAACGCCTTTAAGGATTTTTTCAATGAGTCCGAATTCATCATTCCACGGGAGATGCAGCAGGCTGCGGGGTGGGCAGCCGCATAACCTGCCGAGAGCAAGGGCACCCGACAAAGGATCCTTAGCCCTGGAAATCGAGCTTATAACGGCGACCCCGGCTGCTTTGCGGGAAAAACATGTCCGGACGTTAGACGAATCTATTCCGCCTATTGCAACAACGGGAACAGGAGAATTCATCACAAGGGATTCAAGGCCTTCAGGGCCTGTCGCTTTCTTGGCATCAGCTTTGGTACTGGTTTCAAAAACAGGGCCTGCTCCTATGTAGTCGCATTCCGAAAGATCTGTTCCGGCGAGTTCATCCAGCGATGATACAGATATTCCGATTACAGCATGACGGCCGAGAATTTTTCTTGCAAGAGCCGCCGGTTCATCATCCTGTCCGATGTGAATGCCGTCTGCCATTAAAGATCTGGCCAGCAGAATGTTGTCGTTTACTATAAAAGGAATGTTGTTGCACCTGCAAATGTTTCGTATTTCAGCAGCCTCTTCATAGAATCGAGTGGAAAAGGATTTGTTCCTGTACTGGATAATCG
>JAUPLM010000155.1 GCA_030836965.1 Thermodesulfobacteriota bacterium
AGCGCGATAGCATCTTCATCAGCCCTTACCGAAATGATGAAGGGATTGACCCTCGATGAAGTTTCCAAAATTACAAACGAAGACATAGCTTCTTATCTCGGAGAACTTCCGAAGGAAAAAATGCATTGCTCCGTAATGGGCAGGGATGCCCTTGAAAAAGCCATAGCGCACTACCGCGGCGAAAAAGAAAAAAAGGTTGAGGGCGAAATCGTCTGTGAGTGCTTCGGCGTAACCGATATCGAAATAAGGCGCGCAGTTACGGAAAACAATCTTTCGACAATTGAAGATGTTACCGATTATGTCAAGGCAGGCGGGGGTTGCGGGAAATGCCACGAAAAAATCCAGGAAATCATTGATTCCGTTCACAGCAAGGATAAACCCGCAAAGAAAAAGACCGTAAAGCTTACCAACATACAGAAAATAAAATTAATAGAAGAAACGCTTGAACGCGAAATAAAACCCGCTCTCAAGAAAGACGGCGGAAATATCGAACTTATCGACGTGGACGGGAACAGGATCATTGTCAAGATGCGCGGCACATGCGCGACATGCAGCAAATCCCAGATTACCCTGAAGCATTATGTCGAATCAAAATTAAGAGAGCTCGTCGCTCCCGAACTTATTGTTGAAGAGGTGCAGCAATGAACCCGGTATATGTCGATAACAACGCCACCACACGAGTCGCCCCCGAAGTCCTTGAAGAGATGCTTCCATATTTCAGCGAACTTTACGGGAATCCTTCGAGCATGCACTCTTTCGGGGGAAATGTCGCGCGAAAAATAAAAGAGGCTCGTGAAAGAGTCGCTGAAATGATCGGCGCGACACCCGGTGAAATACTATTTACGAGCTGCGGGACCGAAAGCGACAGCACAGCGATCAGGGCAGCCCTTATTTCGAATCCTGATAAGAAGCATATTATTACCAGCAGGGTCGAGCATCCCGCGATTAAAAATCTTTTCGAAAACCTTGCGAAGAACGGATACCGGGCTACATTCGTTCCGGTGGACAGCAAGGGCGTGCTCGATCTCGATTATTTATACAGACACCTTGACGATGATACTGCTGTTGTCAGCGTCATGTGGGCGAATAACGAGTCCGGTGTGATTTTTCCGGTTGAAGAGATCGCCCAAGCCGTTAACGCAAAAGGAATTGTTTTTCACACTGATGCGGTGCAGGCCGTAGGCAAAGTCCCCGTCAACATGAAAAAAGTCAAAGCCGACATGCTGTCCCTTTCGGGGCACAAGATTCACGCTCCAAAGGGAATAGGCGCTCTCTACATACGGAAAGGCACCAAGTTCTCACCCTTCCTGATAGGAGGACATCAGGAGAGCGGAAGAAGGGGCGGCACGGAAAATGTGGCATCCATAATAGGACTCGGTAAAGCGAGCGAAATGGCTCTTTCCCATTTAACTGAAATGAAAACCCGGATAAAAAAAATGCGGGACAAGCTTGAAACATCCCTTGTCAAAGCGGTTCCGAATACTATGATAAACGGAGATAAGGACCATCGGCTCCCCAATACATCAAGCATAGGTTTTGAATTTGTCGAAGGAGAAGCGATCCTTCTCATGATGGATGAGTTCGGCATCTGCGCATCATCCGGCTCTGCATGCACATCCGGCTCTCTTGAGCCGTCCCACGTACTTCGCGCGATGGGTGTTCCCTTCACGGCGGCGCACGGCTCCATTCGCTTCAGCCTGAGCACGTACAATACTGAAAAAGAAATCGATTTTATAATTGAAAAGGTTCCACCGATAATAAAAAGGCTGAGGGAGCTTTCCCCGTTCTGGAAAAATACCAAATGCGAATAGTCTCTGATTCAATGAAGTGATTTTCCGCCGAACAAATTTTCTGTTATAAATCTGGAGATTGAAAATGAGCAAGAAAATGTTCAAAGTAATGCTGCGGGATAACATGGCTCCGGTCGCAAAAGAGATCCTTGAAGCAACAGGAAAAATTACGGTTGTTGTTGATAACGACAAAGCGACAAATGACCCTGATGAACTGGCGAAAATCATAGGAGAATATAACGGCCTCGCGATAAGAAGCGGAACAAAGGTCACTGAAAAAGTTCTTAAGAATGCGAAAAACCTGAAGGTTATCGGACGCGCCGGAATCGGAGTTGACAACATAGATGTACCGGCTGCCACAAAAGAGGGCATAGTGGTCATGAACGCCCCTGGCGGAAATACCGTCACGACAGCGGAACATGCGGTATCCCTCATGCTTTCTCTCGCTAGACATATCCCTCAGAGCACGGCTTCCATACGCGAGGGAAAATGGGAAAAGAAAAAATTTACGGGAGTCGAGATCACGGGAAAAACCCTCGGTATCCTCGGACTGGGTCAGATAGGAAGGGTTGTGGCCGACAGGGCTAAAGGTCTTAAAATGAATGTCATCGCGTCCGACCCTTTCGTAAGCAAAGAGGCTGCGCGCGCACTCGATGTTGAACTCGTCGCCTTTGATGAACTTCTTTCACGCTCGGACTTTATCACCCTTCATGTTCCGCGGTTAAAAGATACGGTCAACATCATAAATACCGCTTCAATCGCAAAGATGAAAAAGGGCGTCAGATTAATAAACTGTTCAAGGGGGGATACCATCAACCTTGACGATCTTTATGAAGCCCTGACGAGCGGGAAAGTCTCCGGTGCGGCTATCGACGTTTTCCCGAAGGAGCCGCCCGATCCTGCCATCCCGCTGCTTCAGCAATCCAATGTAATATTCACTCCACATCTCGGCGCAAGTACCGGGGAAGCCCAGATCAAGGTTGCCGAAATGATAGCAAAGCAGATTTCCGCATACCTGATAGACGGCGTGCTTATAAACACCGTCAACTTCCCGTCAGTATCAGGTGAAGTGATGGAACAGCTCCGGCCGCATCTTGCGCTTGCGGAAAAAATGGGTTCGATCATGGGGCAGCTGGTAAGAAAGATTCACGATATAACCGTTACATACAGCGGGGATATGACAAAGCTTGATACGAGGCCGCTGACTCATGCTGCGTTAAAGGGTCTTCTCGGCACCTTCACGGATACACCGGTGAATTATGTAAGCGCACCCGCTCTCGCAAAGGAAAAAGGCATCCTTATAAAAGAGACGGTGAGCCGTGAAAGCGATGATTACGCGGGTCTCATAAAGATCAAACTTGAAAAGCATGACGACGGTCCCGGTGAGATCTGGGGAACAATACTCGGAAAGAAATATCCGAGAATAGTCAGGCTTGGGCGTATCCGCATGGATGCCGTTCCTGAAGGTGAAATGCTCGTTATCGAAAATTATGACAAACCGGGAGTAATAGGAAATGTGGGAACCACACTCGGCCGCCATAATATCAACATCGGACGTTTTCAGCTCGGAAGACGGGATGATCAGGCGCTCTGCATGGTAAATATTGACACGCCTGCCGGCAAAGAAGTGATCGAAGATATAAAATCACTGCCGAATATAATATCGGTCAGGCAAATACACTTATAAAAACAAGAATATCGAACATCGTACTTCGAAATTCGATGTGCGATATTCGATATTCGATATCTTTTGGCCTCTCACCTCCCGAAGGTCCGCCGATCTTTGTGGTGGAATGCCTTATGCCTTCAGTTTATTCTTCACTTTCTCCTTTAGCCAGGCGATCCAGGGATCGAAGCCTTCTTCGGTTTTGGCCGATATTTCAAACAAACTAATGCCGGGGTGTATCTGAAGGATATTTTTAACAACAGCCTTTCTGTCGTAATCCAGATGCGGAAGAAGATCTATCTTGTTTAACAGCGCCGCATCGCATACCCTGAACATCAGCGGATATTTGACAGGCTTGTCTTCGCCTTCGGTTACGCTTAAAACGACTACTCTCGCGTCTTCTCCGATATCGAATTCCGCCGGGCACACCAGGTTTCCGACATTTTCAACTATAAGAAGATCCGTAGAATCAAGGTCAATGCTGCCTACGGCATTCCCTATGACATGCGCGGCAAGATGACAGTCGCCGCCGAATTCATCCGTATTTACCTGGACAACCGGCACCCCTGTCACGGAAAGGCGGTCGGCATCCAGAGTCGAGCATATATCTCCGACTATAACAGCGCATTTTATTTCAGGCAAAAGACGATTTATCGTTTTTACTAGTGTTGCGGTTTTCCCTGAACCCGGGGAGCTCATTACATTTAAAACAAATACCTTCTTACCGGCAAACAGATTCCTGTTCTGCTGAGCCATTGTATTATTAACATCCAGGACTTTTCTTACTACCTTGATCTCCATAGTATTATTCCTTTATAAATATTGACAGCTTCGTAAAAAGCTAAATTTATGCCGTTTTGCGGCAACCTATATCTGGCGAACTCATTGGAAGTCTTAATATGCTCTCTTAATGAGCTTTTTGGGGATTTTTAAATAACTCCGCTAAATCACAAGAAGGTTGGGGCTAGCGCCCTCAAAGCCTTGTGATTTTTGACGCTCAGTTCTTTAAAAATCTGTTTCCCAAAAATCTCAAATCCGTTCGCATATGACTTC
>JAUPLM010000156.1 GCA_030836965.1 Thermodesulfobacteriota bacterium
GAAGTACGCTGAATTGAAGAAAGATGTAGTGCAAAACAGCAGAATGTCTTTTTACGTGGCCGTCATGCTTCACCCATATATACTTTCCTGACCATCTCATTAGACTGCAGATTGGCTGCCGTATCGGCAAGAACTATTTCTCCGGTCTGCAGCACATATCCGCGGCTGGCGACCTGCAGAGCAATCCTGGCGTTTTGCTCAACAAGAAGGATGGTCACTCCTGCGGCATGCATTTGCCTGACATTTTCAAAAATGTTGTCCACAAGCACCGGCGCGAGACCCATAGAGGGTTCATCCAGAAAAAGGACCTTGGGATTGGACATGAGCGCCCGGCCCATTGCCAGCATTTGCTGCTCACCACCGCTGAGTGTGCCTCCAAGCTGTTTGCGCCTTTCTTTCAGGCGGGGAAAGATATCAAAAACCTTTGATAAATTGCTTTTGTTAAGCTGCTCATTTTTGACGGTAAAAGCTCCCATTTCAAGATTTTCAAGAACGGTCAGACGTCCGAATATGCGCCGGCCTTCCGGAACATGGATCATGCCTTTGGTCACGATCTTATGGGCCGGGTACCTTGTCAGTTCATCTCCTTCGAGCTGTACTGACCCGCTCCGGGGTTTCAAAAGACCGCTCAAAGTTTTCAGAGTCGTGCTTTTACCGGCACCGTTAGCTCCGATCAGTGTTACGATTTCTCCCTTCTCAACAATAAGGGAGAGGTCTTTGAGTGCATGTATATTTCCGTAAAAAACATGGATATTCTTAACTTCTAGCAACGCCATAGTGCATAGTCCTTAAGTTTTGAACAACCTCAAAACATTATTATTCACAAATAGTTATAAAGTATACGCCTGTATGATCTTTGTCCGATGCCCTTCTCTCAATGGACCTGAGAGGCACTCCCTTTTCCGAGATATGCTTCAATGACTTCCGGATTCCGTTTGATTTCATCCGGAGTGCCTTCGGCGAGTTTACTTCCGTAATCCAGAACGGTTATAATCTCTGAAATTCCCATTACCACCCGCATCTGGTGCTCTATCAGCATGATTGTGATTCCAAGATCATCGCGGAGACTCTGAATAAAATCGCACATAGCCTGGGTTTCTCCGGAATTCATGCCGGCGGTAGGCTCGTCAAGGCACAATAATTTTGGTTTTGTTGCAAGAGCTCTCGCGATCTCAAGACGTCTCTGATCGCCGTAAGGAAGGTGCTTGGCAAGCATATTGGCTTTTGTTTCCAGGTTAACGAACTTGAGCAGACGATTGGCTTCCTCTTCCGCTTCTTTTTCTTCCTTTCTGACGAATGGAGTATTCAATATTATACCGAGGTAACTCGATTTCAGATGTGCGTGCATACCCACCAGTACGTTTTCGATCGCAGTCAGATCGGGGAAAAGGCGTATATTCTGATAGGTTCTGGCGATACCCAGGCGAACTATGCGGTCAGGCATAAGGCCGACCAGAGAATGATTTTCAAGTAATATTTCACCTGCATCCGGTTTATAAAAACCGGTTATACAGTTGAAAAACGTTGTCTTCCCGGCGCCGTTCGGCCCGATGACGCTGTGGATGGTCTTTTCTTCGATCTCGATGTCCAGACCGTCCACGGCGGTTAATCCGCCGAAATGCTTGGTAGTATTACGTGATATAAGTATTGGTGCCGTAAACCCTCCTCATTACCTGAGACCTTTGCATAACACCCCCTTTTGCCCGATTTCTATAAAGGTATGGTTTCTGGTCTCTGGTTTGTTGTCTCTGATTGTTTTCTTTTAACCAGAAACCGGAAACTATAAACCAGAGACCTTAGTCTCTACAGCCTTTCTTGAACTTGGGCAAAATTGGATATTCTTCAAAGGCCTCTTCTTTAGCGTATTAAAGCTAACCGGTTGCTCCGTTTGGTTCTCCCCCGTGCAACTCCCGTTTACGAATATCCTCAGGCCATAATCCTTCGGGCCGGATAAGCATCATGATAACCAGAGCTATGCCGTAGACCAGAAAACGATATTCGGCAAATTCTCTTAACAGTTCCGGAAGGCCGATAAGAGCGGCAGCCCCGACAATTACTCCTGGAATACTGCCTATCCCTCCGAAAATAATGAGACAGACAATATTGATGGAGACCATAATATTGAAGCTATGCGGATAAATAGAGCCGATCTTGCTGCCGAATATGACGCCGCTTAATGCGGCAAATCCTGCGCCCGTGCCGAAAGCCAGCAGCTTGTTCGATACCAGGTTTATTCCCATTGCCTGGGCGACATCCTCATCTTCCCGCATGGCTTTCCAGTCTCTTCCTATCCGCGAATCTTTCAACCGCCATGAAACAAAGATCACCAGCATGCATCCGGCTATAATCAGATAATAGATTTCCTGCGGTCCCTTAAAAACAAAACCAAGAATCTTGGGTTTTGCGATTTGGCCGATACCCTGGGATCCGCCAAGAAACGGACGCAATGCATCCGAAAGAACCAGCAGACGAATGATTTCGCCGAATCCCATTGTGGCAATGGCCAGATAGTCTCCACGCATCTTAAGAACAGGGACACCGAGAAAAACACCGGCTAAAATGCCGAAAAAGAGAGCAAAGGGGATCGCCGACCAGAGATTCCAGTTCAAATTCATTATTTCGGGCGATGTGATCAATGCCGTCACATAGGCGCCTATTGCAAAGAAAGCCACATAGCCGAGATCCAGCAGACCAGCATACCCGACTACTATATTCAGGCCGAGTCCCAATAACACATAGAGGCCGACGATAGTCAGAACTTCACTCATGAACAGCCCTAAACGCCATGGTGCTATCAGGATAATGGCTAAAAGAATAATGGTCCCGACCGTTCCCCAGGTTGATTTCTGTTTCTTCGGCAGATTCCGCCATCCTTGCCTGATTCTTTCGCCCTTGACTGACCATGACAAGGTTGCCAGGGCAATGAAAATGAAAATTGAAATGGCGCCTTTTACTGTAAGGCCGTCGCTCGTTAAAAGCCATTCGCTTATTATTTCCGGGAAATTATTGGAGAGGATCGGCCGGATGAGTTCCTGGAGCACGCCCGCAAAAGCCAGGCCCGCTAATGACCATAAAATCACCGTGCGGACAATCTGCGGAAGAAGATAGAAAAAACCGGTGATCAGGCCGGTGGTCATTCCGGCAATCAAAAGCAGTCGCAATCCGCTGTTTCCCTCGACGCCGAAAGTAAGCAGATTATTCAGCAGCAAATCGGAAGCATTGATGAACATAAGCCTTAAATTGAGATTTCTGCCCAGAATGATCAGCAGCACTAAAAAAATCGCGGTTGTCAATCCTGCAAATATACTGTTAGAAATAACCAGCAGAGGCTTAGCCTGAGCAGTGCGTTTGGCTGCCATGTAACATATAAGCAGCCCCGCGGCCAGATAGAGGGCATGACCCATCGAGAGAGTGTCCGCAATAACCTGACGCTGCGTAAAGACCTCTATCATGCCGATTAACGCTACCAGTATCAGTACAATGCCGCCAATTATTCCTATCTTTATTCCATGTTGCCAAATGGCGCGAATTTCTTCCATTTCTTCTCTTTCGATTACAGGTGCTATGCTTTTTTAACCGCCAACCGTTCCCCAAGAAGGCCGGTCGGGCGAAAAATCAATACCAATACGAGCACCAAAAAAGCGATCGCATCTTTAAGCTGGTAGGGTGCGGCGATATTGTATCCGTCAAGGAATAAAGATGGACCGAGGGATTCAAGTAAACCGAGCAGGAGTCCTCCCAGCATCGCTCCGGGAATATTGCCTATGCCGCCCAGAACCGCTGCGGTGAATGCCTTGATTCCCGGAATAAAACCCATCATAAAAAATACCTGTTTGAATACAAGAGCGTAAAGAACTCCCGCCGCTCCGGCTGCAGCACCGCCGATAATAAAAGTGATCGAGATAGTTTTGTCTATATCCACACCCATTAAAGAGGCGGCGTCCTTGTCTTCGGAAACGGAACGGACGGCCTTGCCGATTCGGGTGCGTTGTATAAACAGATACAGAGCTACCATCACGAGTGCGGCAGCAAAAATGACGAAAATCTGTATTTTGCCTATTTCCAATCCTTTAAATAACGTCCATTTGCCGGAAAAAATTTCCCAAACCGGGTAGGCCTGAAAACCGGTGCCGTATAATCCCCGGAAAAGATACATGAGGGTGAATGAAGCCCCTATGGCTGTAATAAGGGGGATCAGGCGTGGCGCGTTCCTTAAAGGGCGATATGCGATTCTTTCCAGCAGAAAGGCGATTAAAGTCGATATCGCCATGGAAACGATAAAAACAATAATCAGGCAAATTATAGGATGGCTGTCAAGCAGGCTGCTTCTGGAAAAATAGGCGGCGACATAATAGGCGGTGAAGGGGCCGCTCATAAAGACTTCGCTATGGGCGAAATTGATCATGCGCAATACACCATAAACCAGTGTATAGCCCATGGCAACCAGAGCATAAATGCTTCCCTGGGCCAAACCGTAAATAACGAAATCAAACCACTGAACAGGAGTATATCTGCCTGCCCGGAGAGTCAGGATCGAGCCCAGAACTATAAAAACCATAAGGGCGAACCCGATAAACCACATCACAATATCAGTTGCTGTAATACTTTCTTTCCATCGTTGAAACTTTGTCGGCATGAAATTCCTTCCATATGAGAAACCCGGTTTTGTTATGTACAAAACCGGGTTTCTCTTCAGGCAATCTTTAGTATGGTTTCCAGAAAGATTTTTTAGGCATTACTAAA
>JAUPLM010000012.1 GCA_030836965.1 Thermodesulfobacteriota bacterium
AACGACATCTGAAACGGGAGCAGCAGAAATGCCCCGGATATTCCACCCATGGATGTGAAAAAAGAAATCACAAAAGCCACCAGAGGGGGAACCCATATGGAGACTTCAATTCCGGCAGTTTGAAAAAACACGATGCTCCCTTGTATAATTGCAGTTTCACATAATTGATACGATATTTATAACTTATATTTCAATATATCAAGACTTTCAAACAGGCATCAAGGATGGTTCAACTCCCTGAGACCCTGCCTGTCGAAACAGACCTCCATAAACCCGGCATTATGAAACTTTGGTTGTACGATGCGGTCTGGTATTAAATTGCAAAAAATCTGTTATAAAAAGCGAAGCCGGAAAGGATTACTTCCTTACCGGCTTTTTGACTATTTACTCTTCACTATATTCCGCTTTGTGAATATGTGTCTTTAACCCTTTGAATCCGCCCCCGTTTACTACCATCCGAGAGTAAGGTACTTATGCATAGAGTCGGCGGCTTTTCTTCCGGCCCCCATTGCAAGAATTACCGTTGCAGAGCCTGTTACAATATCACCGCCCGCCCATACACCTCTCTTTGTGGTCTTGCCGGTTTCAGGATCGGCGACTATATATCCGCGCTTATTCAAAACCAGTTCGGGAGTCGACTGTGTAAGCAGCGGGTTCGCGCCTGCTCCGACAGCAATAATAACAAGGTCGCAATCAATTTTAAATTCAGAGCCTTTTATCGGGATCGGGCGCCGTCTGCCCGACTGGTCGGGTTCTCCGAGTTCCATCTTTAGACATTCCATGCCGGTGATTCTCCCCTTTTCGTCCCCGATGAAACGGGTCGGAGCGGTAAGCAGGAAGAATTCTATCCCTTCCTCCCCGGCATGGTGCACCTCGGCTTTTCTTGCAGGCATCTCCTCTTTTGATCTTCTGTATACTATTTTCACGTTGTCCGCTCCAAGGCGCATCGCAGTCCTTGCCGAGTCCATAGCAACGTTTCCGGCGCCGAGAACAACGACATTCTTCCCCTTCACGATAGGCGTATCATATTCCGGGAAGAGATAGGCCTTCATGAGGTTCGCGCGGGTCAGATATTCGTTTGCGGAAAGAACCCCGATAAGATTTTCGCCGGGAATATTCATGAATGTCGGAAGTCCGGCGCCTACGCCGATATAAATTGCATCATAGCCCTGCGCAAAAAGTTCATCGAGCGTAACCGTCCTTCCAACAACGCTGTTGCATTCAAGTTTTACGCCGAGTCTTTCCATGAAGGCGACTTCTGAGAATACGATATCTTTCGGAAGCCTGAATTCGGGAATTCCGTAAACAAGCACCCCGCCCGGCTTATGAAAGGCCTCGAGAACCGTAACCTCATGCCCTTTTGCAATAAGATCACCCGCTACGGTAAGTCCGGAAGGTCCCGAGCCGACAACGGCGACTTTCTTGCCCGTTGGCGCCGCTTTGGGAGGAAGCTCTCCTGTTCCGTGCATCCTCTCGTAATCGGCGGCAAATCTTTCGAGATTTCCTATTGCGACAGGCTGACCTTTCTTCCCGACTATGCAATTTCCTTCACACTGTATCTCCTGCGGGCAAACTCTTCCGCAAACTGCGGGAAGAGAATTCTTCTGCCATAACCGCCTTGCGGCCAGAGTAAATTTCCCATCTTTTATCAGATTTATGAAGCCCGGGATATCAACCTGGACGGGACAGCCTTCAACACAGCTTGGTTTTTTACATTGCAGGCATCTCTGAGCTTCCAGTATCGCCGTTTCAGGAGTATATCCGGTCGGAACCTCCTTGAAGTTTCTTCTCCGCACTTCCGGAGCCTGTTCCGGCATCGGCTGCCGTGGGATCGCTTCTTTTTTGCCTTTTTTTACCTCTTCTTCAGCCATAAAATCCTCCGTATAAGAATTCAGATAGAATTCGAAAATTTACTGTATGTATCAGCCATGACAAGAAAAAAATCTACTTATTCAGTTTGCAATATGATTCGTAACAGTTTTTTTCTTCCGGACAGTATGCCTGGAGCCGCTGCATCAGGCCGTCGAAATCAACCTGGTGCCCGTCAAATTCCGGTCCGTCAACACAGGCAAATTTCGTCTGGCCACCGACAGATACACGGCAACCGCCGCACATGCCCGTGCCGTCAATCATTATCGGATTAAGACTTACAAGCGTCCTGACATTGAACTCCTTGGTCATCTTGGATACAAATTTCATCATCGGAACGGGACCTATGCCTACAACAAGCTTAACATCTTTTGTTTCAAGCATCTTTTTTAAAACCTCGGTAACAAATCCGTGATGCCCGTATGATCCGTCATCGGTACACACATGAAGCTCGCTTGAAGCAGCCTTCATCTGCTCTTCAAGGATAAGAAGTCCCTTATTCCTGGCTCCTATAATTCCAATTACGTGATTCCCGGCCTCTTTAAGCGCTCTTGTAATCGGATGGAGAACCGCAACACCTGTTCCTCCGCCCACACAAACAACCGTTCCGAGCTTTTCAATATGCGTCGGCTTTCCGAGGGGACCTATGACATCCTGATAGCCTTCGCCCACCTTGAGAGTCTTGAAAAGAGCGGTCGATTTTCCGACAACCATGTAAATTACAGTTATCGTTCCCTTTTTCGGGTCGGTATCCGCCATTGTAAGCGGAATCCTCTCCCCTGTTTCATTAGCCTTAATGATTACAAACTGGCCCGGCTTTGCCTTCCCGGCAATCAAAGGCGCTTCGATCTCATTCAGAATCACGGTGCCCCCGGCCATCTCTTCGCGTTTTACAATTTTAAACATCGCAACCTCCAGCACAAATAATTAATATATTATATAATTCGGTTCAAAACTCACAAATAACCGGTAAATCAATTTTACAAGGATTCTAAAGACCACATTACGGCCATTAAATCAACTTCAAAATTAAAT
>JAUPLM010000157.1 GCA_030836965.1 Thermodesulfobacteriota bacterium
AACCGGCCAGCTTGTTAAGGCAGGCCAGCCTCTTTTGACCATCTATTCTCCCCAGCTGCTCGCGAGCCAGGAGGACTATCTCCGGGCGCGGGAAAATGCCATGCGGTTCGCGATCTCTTCAATTCCTGAAGTTCAGAAAGGTGGCGAAGATCTGTTAAAAGCAGCAAGAAGAAGGCTTGAACTGTTTGATGTTCCTGAAAGCCTGATAAATGAAATAGAGAGGACCGGACAGCCGAAGCGGACCGTTACTTTACTTGCCCCGGTTTCCGGTTTTGTGACTGCAAAAGGTGTTTACGAAGGTCAGCAGGTAGAGCCCGGAATGGAGCTTTTTACAATTTCAGACCTTTCAAGAATATGGATTGAAGCCGACTTTTATGAGTTTGAAGCTCACCTTATCCGGCTGGGTCAACAGGCTGTATTTACATTTCCATATGATCCTAAAGCGCAAAAGACCGGCCGGATCTCCTATATATATCCTTATCTCGATCCGCAGAGCCGCACGCTGAAAGCCAGATTCGAGTTTCAAAACAGCGATTTTTCTTTAAAGCCTGAAATGTATGTGAATGTCTCGATGAAGATCGATACTTCACCCGCGGTTGTTGTTCCTGATTCATCGATTATGAATACCGGCCTTCGCCAGATTGTTTTTGTGAGTATCGGGGAAGATCGTTTCGAGCCCCGGGAAGTTAAAGTCGGGTATCGCAGCGGTGGTTTGGCCCAGATAATATCAGGAGTACGGGCTGGCGAAAAGGTAGTTGTCCGGGCAAATTTCCTTCTTGATTCCGAATCACGGGTAAGGGCTGCGATTCTTGAGGCGGCGGGAGGCGGAGGGAGCAAATGATACAAAAAATTATCGAATTTTCCGCGAAGAACCGCATTCTTGTTATCATGGGCGTATTGATACTCATGGCGGTCGCCGTGTATACCCTGAAAATAATACGTCTTGACGCGCTTCCGGATCTTTCAGATACCCAGGTTATCATATATTCAAAGTGGGACCGGTCTCCGGATATCATTGAAGATCAGTTGACCTATCCGATAATAACAGCCCTCCTTGGCGCTCCCAAAGTCAAAGCCATAAGGGGTTTCTCCGATTTCGGGTTTTCATACGTCTATGTGATATTCCAGGACGGAACCGACATATACTGGGCCCGTTCCAGGGTTCTTGAATATCTTTCCAAAATCCAGTCACGCCTTCCCCAGGGAGTTCAGACCGAGCTGGGACCCGATGCCACGGGAGTCGGGTGGATTTTTCAATACGCCCTTGTGGACCATTCCGGAAACCATTCACTTGACAAGCTCCGTTCGTACCAGGACTGGACGCTGCGTTATGCGCTTCAGTCGGTACAGGGTGTTGCCGAGGTCGCTTCGATCGGCGGCTTCGTAAAACAGTATCAGGTAACCGTCGATCCGAACCGTCTCGCCGCTTTCGGCCTCTCGCTTGATGAAGTTGCGGAGGCGGTACGGGAATCCAATAATGAAGTCGGGGGAAGGCTCCTTGAATGGAGCGGCGCCGAATATATGGTTCGGGGGCACGGTTATGCAAGGTCTGAAGGTGATTTCGAAAAAATAGTTTTAAAAACAGGGCCCGGCGGGGTTCCGGTGCTGCTTTCCGATATAGGAAGAGTGGAACTGGGCCCGGAATTGCGCAGGGGCGTTTCGGATCTTGACGGCCTTGGAGACACCGTCGGCGGCATAGTCGTTATGAGGCACGGGGAAAACGCCCTCAATGTCATAAACAGGGTAAAGCAGAAGATAAAGGATATCGAACCTTCACTTCCGAAGGGAGTTGAAATTCTTGTGACTTACGACCGCTCCGATCTTATACACAGAGCCCTTGAAACATTGAAGGATAAACTGACCGAAGAAATGATAGTCGTATCCTTGATTATCCTTTTTTTTCTCTGGCATATTCCTTCGGCCATTGTTCCTATTGCCACCATCCCGATTTCAGTTCTTATAGCATTTATCCCGATGTATCTTATGGATATCAACATAAACATTATGTCACTAGCCGGCATAGCGATATCCATAGGTGTTCTTGTCGACGGGGCGATAGTCGAGGTGGAGAACGCCTACAACAAGATATACCACTGGCAGGCGGACGGAAGAAAAGGGGATTTCCACGAAGTGCGCCTCGAAGCCCTGAAAGAGGTGGGTCCTTCGGTTTTCTTTTCGCTCCTTGTAATCGCAGTGGCATTTCTCCCGGTTTTTGCCCTTGTGGATCAGGAGGGGCGGTTGTTCAAGCCTCTGGCTTATTCCAAGACGCTTGCAATGGCAATCGCGGCGCTCCTTGCCATAACACTGGATCCGGCAATGCGGATGCTCTTCACAAGGATAGATCCTTTTGTCTTCAGGCCGAAATGGTTTGCGTGGATTGCGAATAAAACGCTTGTCGGCACATATTATTCTGAAGAGCGCCATCCGGTCAGCAGGGTTATATTTAAAGTCTATGAACCGGTATGCAGATTTGTGCTAAAGCACCCCAGATCCATAATTGCAGCTTCGGTTCTGCTGGTTGCCGTAAGCGTACCGGTTTATTTCAAGCTCGGATCAGAATTCATGCCTCCCCTGAAGGAAGGTAGTATTCTGTATATGCCCACCACCCTGCCCGGGATCTCGGTAACGGCCGCCCAGGAGCTTCTTACAACGCAGGACCGCGTGTTAAAATCATTTCCCGAAGTGGAAAGAGTCTTTGGAAAAGCGGGACGGGCGGAAACATCAACCGACCCGGCGCCTTTTTCCATGATGGAGACGACTGTCATATTAAAACCAGAAAACGAGTGGAGGCCGAAGAAGAGATGGTATTCCTCGTGGGCGCCCGGATTTTTAAAGGCGATGCTTCGTCCGGTATGGCCTGACACCATGTCATGGGAAGATCTGGTTCACGAAATGGACTTTGCCCTGCGCATTCCGGGAGTGACCAACGCATGGACCATGCCGATCAAGGCGCGTATAGATATGCTTTCAACCGGGGTACGTACTCCTGTCGGCATAAAAATATCCGGGTCCGATCTTAAGGAGATAGAAAAGATAGGCGCCGATCTTGAAAATATTGTCCGTAATATTCACGGTACACGAAGTGTTTATGCCGAGCGGGTTGCAGGAGGCTTTTTTGTCGATTTTAAACCCCGCAGGGATCAGCTTGCCCGTTACGGTCTGACCATAGGAAAACTCCAGTCGGTTATAATAAGTGCGATCGGGGGCGAAAACATAACGACAACTATCGAGGGACGGGAACGTTATCCTGTAAACCTGCGGTATCCCCGCGAACTCCGCGACGATGTAGACAGGCTTGGGCGGGTTCTTGTTTCAACACCCATGGGGTCATCGGTGCCTCTGGCTCATCTTGCGGATATCGAGATTGTCAACGGTCCTTCCATGCTGCGCAATGAAAACGGGTTTATCACAGGATATGTTTATGTCGATATCGCAGGCCGCGATATCGGAAGCTATGTCGCTGAAGCCAAGAAAGAGGTCGCAAAAAAGCTTTCCGTTCCTACAGGATATGTTTTGCAGTGGAGCGGCCAGTATGAAAACATGCTTCGCGTACGCGAACTCCTTCAGGTGATTGTTCCGATTACGCTTGTTCTGATATTTGTTCTTCTGTACATGAACACCCGTTCGGCCTTCAAGTCCATGGTTGTAATGCTGGCTGTTCCTTTTTCCGCAATAGGCGCTATCTGGCTTTTCTATTTTCTGGATTATAATGTTTCCATAGCCGCATGGGTCGGGATGATAGCGCTCCTGGGCCTTGATGCGGAAACAGGCGTTTTCATGCTCCTTTTCCTCGATCTTTCATATGATTCCGCAAAAAAGGCTGGAATGTTAAAGAATATCGGCGAGCTGGACGAAGCGATAGTCCACGGCGCGGTGAAAAGAGTGCGCCCCAAGATGATGACGGTTGCCGCCGCATTCATGGGACTTTTGCCGATCATGTGGTCAAACGCAAC
>JAUPLM010000158.1 GCA_030836965.1 Thermodesulfobacteriota bacterium
AGTCTTTTTGAGAGCTTTACAAAAGGTTTTGCCTTGTCCTGTCCAAGAACTAGCAGGACTGTTTTTTCAAGCAGAGATGACGGAAGAGAAGAAAGAGCTGAAATTGCGCGATCAAGTCCTTTTGTTTTAAAACCGGAACCTATGAATAGTATTATATTGTCGTTTTCCCCGATTGAAAATTCGGACCGGAGAGCCCTTCTTATATCAGGGGCATTGTGTGTGGCAAGCCGGTTCCTGTCTATCCCGGGGGGAAGCATGTGAAACCGTTTTTCATCTGTGCCGTAAAACCCGGTAAAAGATTCTTTTTCTTTTTCGGATATGAGCAGAATCCCGGTTTTGGAATCTTTCCCGAACACAGACCGCTCAAAACCGGAATAGGTCCGGCATCGTCCGGTAAGGCCGTATAAAAATCCCCTCTCACGGGCTTTTGCCGCAAAACATGAATCAGCGGCAAAATAGAGATCGAGTCCAGGCATTTTGTTGAATCCGACAACCGCATCGTATTTGTGTGTCTCGAAATGCTTTGCAAGCTGCTTTACGAATGAGTTGCATCTTATGTGATTTGCAGGCCCTTTCCCGGGCATAACCGTAACATTGATATCTTCAGGGATTTCCCCCTTCCATGCGCTGCAGAACAGATCAACCTTATGTCCGCGCGACATGCAGGCGCGCGTTATCCTCAACAGGTCGCGCTGCATTCCGCCGAAGGTGATGTATTCAAAAAGGCAGAAAGCCAGTTTGTATTTTTCTTTCACTTGATCCCCTGAACCCTGCCGAAGGCCCGCCAATCAGTGTGGCGGATATGGCTGGAACCCTCGGACCCTGATGAAACCTCCGATTAATTCGAAGATACTTTTTCCAATAATATTTTACTTACGGCATCAAACGCCATATCCACAGTTATATCCTTCATACATTTTACATCGCCGCATTCTTTTTTAAAACACGGGCTGCAATCACTCCCGCTTCTTATGACTTTGTGCCCGGTTCCGTAAGGCCCTGTCCGCAAAGGAGAGGTCGGGCCGAAAAGGGCGACAACCCTGCACCCCATTGCAGCGGCAATATGCATCGGCCCTGTATCGGTGCAGACAAGGAGAGAACATCTTGAATAGAGATAAGCAAGCTCCTTCAAGCTGGTGCGGCCGGCAAGATTAACCGGTCCGGCTTCATTATCCGGCTGTTTCATCATCTTTATTATCTCATCAATTACCGGCCTGTCCTGACCGCTTCCTGTAAAGATAACACGGCAGTCCATCTCCTTTTCAAGCCTTAAAGCAAGTTCCGAAAATTTATCCGCCTCCCAGAGCTTTGTCGGCCATTTTGCCATCGGATTGATGGCAATGATTTTTTTATCTCCCCCCGCAGAGAAAATGATCTTCTCCGCCTTTTTTTTATCCTCTTCGGAAACAGGTATTGTTCCGCTGAACATGCCGGTATCGCAGCCGAGATATGACGCCACTTTCAGGTAGCGGTCTATCGCATGCTGGTCATAGTCAACAGGAACGGGCGGCTCTTTCAAGAAAAAAGGGGCTCCTTCTCTTCCTCCGCTCATGCCGACTTTTCTTTTTCCCCTTGAAAGGGCGGCTAAAAAACCACTCCTGAAAAGACCCTGGAGATCGACAACGATATCGTATGAAGAGCTTTTGAGTTCTTTATAAAAACCGGCGACCTCAGAATATACCTTCGTAAATTTGTATGGATTGGGTATCTCTTTTTCCCATGATTTTCTTTTTGAAATGATAACGCGGTTTATCGCTGGATGCCCCGAAATTACCTGTGAAGCCTCTTCCTCGACCAGCCAGTCAATTTTTGAATCAGGATAGCTGTTTTTCATAACTTCAAGAAAAGGAAGCGCGTGAACAACATCTCCGATTGAACTAAGTTTTATGATCAGTATGTTTTTAAAGTTTGTCATTTATCCGGTTCATTTCGATTTTGTAAAAACTTTTCCATCTCATTCCACACTTCTTCAACTTCGATTGAAAGCATGCATTTGAAATCGGTCGGGCATTCCGGTTTAAGGCATGGAGAGCAATCGATATCATGTTTTATTATCCCTGTCTTTGCTCCGCGGGGGCCTGTCGCAACATTATCGGTCGAGCCGAAAATCGCAAGGGTCGGAACTCCGAGAGCGGCTGCAACATGCATCAGTCCCGAATCGTTTGTAACGAAGAGATTGCACCTGCCGATAATTCCCATGGCTTCGCCGAGAGAGGTTTTTCCGCAGAAATCAACCGGCTTATTACGCATAAACGAAGCCATTGATGCTCCGATCTCCTGCTCTTTTTTACTTCCCATAATAATTACTTTTGCATTCCATGTATCGGCCGCCCGGTCTCCGATTTTTGCAAAGCGTTCGGCCGGCCACCGTTTCGCGTTTCCGAAAATGGCTCCGGGGCCGAGGCCGAGCAGAAAATCATTTCCGCTTATGCCGTTTGACTTCAAAAAGTCATCCGCTCTGATGAAATCCTTTTTTGCTATATGAAGAGCCGGGTTCCGGCTTTCGGCCTTAAGCCCGGCTGCCTTTAAAACCGACAGGTAGTATTCGACCTGGTGAACCGAAAATATCTCATCACTTCTTTTTATCGGGTGGGTCAGCAACAATCCGCGGCCGTCCGAATCAAATCCGAGCCTTGATTTGACTCCGCCGAGAAATGCGAGAAGCGCCGCTTCAAAAGCGTTCTGGAAAAGAATCGCAAGGTCATATCTCTTTGCCCGTATCACGCGGACAATGCGGAGGGTTTCAGAGAGATTTTTTATCAAGGCCTTATGCTTCGGGTAGATTATAAGATCGTTCACCGCGGGATGGTTTTCAAATACGGGAGCGACCCATGGACGCGCAAGAAGAGTGATAGAAGCCGAAGGGAAGTTTTCACGCACCGCTTCGAGGGCGGGAAGGGTCATAACGGCATCGCCCACCCAGTTAGTGGCGCGGATCAGAATCTTATTTATATTACTTTTTTCAAGCGGTTTTATCGGCATGTTCCTCTATCCGTTTCAGGACTTTTTCTAAGACACCCCTCTGTTTATCGGCAAATTGTTTTGCGGATCTCCCTGTCAAGTCGAGTAATTCAGGATCTTCAAGAAGCCTCGTTACGGTTGAGTAAAGCTCTTCTTCGTTAAGAACCTGAAAGCCGCCCTTTTCAGCCAGCAGAAGTTCGGACATTAAAACAAAGTTATGCATATGGGGGCCGAAGAGCACCGGGCAGCCGAAACCCGCAGGCTCAAGAATGTTATGTCCGCCCTTCGGGACCATGCTTCCGCCTACAAAACCGATTCTGCCTATGCCGTAAATTCTGCTCAATTCTCCTATCGTATTCAACACCAG
>JAUPLM010000159.1 GCA_030836965.1 Thermodesulfobacteriota bacterium
AGAGCCGGTTCTGCTTTACGGCCATTCAGCAGGATCGGCAGGGGCAATTATTGCTGCAAGCAGAAATCAAGGCAGGATAAAAATTCTTTTTCTTGAAGCCTCCTATGCATATACAAAAGAGGCGCTTCGAAGTCTTTACAGGTGGTTCAATGCTTTCTTCGGGATATTTTTTGCGCCCGCCATCCTTTTTTCCATGGATGTCTTATATAAGAACAATATTGACAGTATCAGCCCTGCGCGGCTTGCACCCGGAATAAAAATTCCCGTAATGCTTATTCACGGAGAAAAAGATGCGCGATTCCCCTTAAAGTTTGCTGAAAGATTGAGGGACAGTTTTGCGCCGGGGCGGGCCGAGCTTTATGTGGCAAAAGGTGCTGATCACAGCGATTCAAGCTGTACTTCCGGGTACAGGGAAGCTGTCAGAAATTTTCTTGAACGTCATACGGCATATGATTAAAGGACTCAAGGATTCGGGGATTCAAGTGTTCGGGCAAAAAATAGTAACAGCTCATTGATCTTGTAAAACTATTGTAGTTGGCCTGCGGCGTATGAAAATCGCAAATGAAATAAAGCTGAAGAAAGTTTCATGGAAGATACAAAATTTATAGATGCGGGATGGCTAATTGACGGTACAGGTGGTCCTGTCCGGAAAAATATCAGACTTCATATTGAAAAAGGCAGGATTGTTTCAATAAATGATTCATGTGCCGGAGATTCTGCGGCAGCAAAAGCGACAGATTTCGGATCATCAACCATTCTGCCATGCCTTGTTGACAGTCATGTCCATCTCTGGATGTCCGGGACAGATGATCCGGTTGCCCGTGAGAAACAGCTCAGTGCAGGCTTTGATGAAATAAAAGTTATAATTTCGGAGCATGTAAAGCGGCATTTGTCACACGGTATATTGGCGGTCCGTGACGGCGGAGATAAAGATGCTTATGTTATGCGCTACAGGAATGAGTGTATTGATATTAAAAAGATGCCGATTGACATCAGAGTTGCTGGAAGGGGTTGGCACCGTGCCGGAAGGTATGGAGGTCTGATTGGAAGAGCGCCGGAGGAAGACCAGTCTCTTACAGAAGCAATACAATATGATCACGAAGTTAAGGACCATATTAAAATAGTAAATTCCGGTTTGAACAGCCTGAAAGAATTCGGGAAGGAGACTCTACCTCAGTTCAGCGCCGAAGAGCTGTCGGATGTAGTTAAGATTGCCAAAAAATGCGGACGCCGAGTCATGGTTCATGCAAACGGTAAAAAACCGGTAGCCGCTGCTCTTGCTGCCGGATGCCATTCTATTGAACACGGGTTTTTCATGGGTTCTGAAAACCTTAAAATCATGGCTGAAAAAGGCGTTGTCTGGGTACCGACCGCCTTTACCATGAAAGGATATGCGGAACATGTGGAAAACGGGAGCGTCGAACATGACGTGTCGATCATGAATCTTGATCACCAGCTCGGACAGATTTCAAAGGCAAGGGAGCTTGGCGTTACGATTGCTCTCGGGACAGATGCCGGAAGTATCGGAGTAGATCACGGATATGCCGTAATAGAGGAGCTTAAATTGCTGATTGCTGCAGGATATTCATTGCCTGAAGCCATAAGATGCGCAACCTGTAATGGAGCAAGACTGCTTGGAATAGGAGCCTTTGGGGTAATTTCAGAGGGTATGGCAGCTACATTTCTTGTGGCAAAAGGAGATCCTTCAAAACTTCCGGATGCCCTGTCGGCAATAGAGGCTATATATATCAACGGTATGTGTGCATCAGACGGATTGAAATCAGTATATTAGAAATTATTTTCTGCGTTTTTCTAACCCTAAAAGTGATGCTAAAAAGAGCGCAATAAATTATTTCATAAACTTACTTACACCTCTCAATGAAGTACAGTAAAAATTCCCGTTTATCGGGGTAGGGTTAAAGGATAAATAATTTGAGCATAAAAAAAGGCGGATTTATTGAAGTTGAGGTAACCGGGATGGCTTTTGGCGGTAGAGGGCTGGCCAAAATCGATGGTCTTGCGGTTTTTGTGGAAAAAGCCGTTCCTCTTGACCGGGTTAAATGCCGCATAGTGAAAAAGAAGAAAAGTTTTGCCGAGGCTGTTGCAGTCGAACTTATTGAGCCTTCACCTTACAGAACAAATCCACCTTGTGAATACAGCGGGTTTTGCGGAGGCTGCAAATGGCAGTTTCTTCAGTATGACCAGCAGCTTAATTATAAGAAACAGCATGTCGAAGAAGCCCTTGAGCATATCGGCCTTATAAAAAATGTTCCGGTTCACCCGGCTATCCCGTCTGGAAAGATATTCGGTTACAGGAACAAGATGGAATTTTCATGTTCGGACAGAAAATGGCTGCTTCCTTCCGATTTTGCAGCAGGAGAAGAAAGCAACTGTTTTGCCATGGGTCTTCATGTTCCAGGTACTTTCGATAAGGTGCTTGATATCAGGGCTTGTCTTCTCCAGCCGGAAGAAGGAAACAGAATTCTTGAGGATGTAAAGACTTTCATGAAGAACTCAGGGGTTCCCCCTTACGGCATTAAATCCCACGAGGGATTCTGGCGTTTTCTGATGCTCAGAAATTCCACAGCAAACGGTAACTGGATGGTCAACATAATAAGTTCGGTTGAAAACCGGAAAATAGTTGAGCCTCTAGCCGCATTGCTGACTGAAAAATATCCCGGTGTGGTTTCGGTTATAAACAATATAACTTCAAGCAAGGCGGCTGTAGCAATCGGAGAATCTGAAATGGTTCTTGCCGGTTCTCCTTGCATAAAGGATAAACTCGGAGATTTTGAATTTGAAATATCGGCGAACTCTTTTTTCCAGACCAACACGCCCGGCGCCGAAATTCTATATAATAATGTAAAAGAATTTGCCGGGCTTTCCGGAAATGAGACGGTTCTTGATCTTTATAGCGGGACAGGTACGATACCTGTATACCTTTCGGCCGATGCAGGTTCGATTACCGGACTTGAAATTGTTGAAAGCGCAGTTTCGGATGCGAAAAAAAACTGCCTTGCAAACGGTATCTCAAACTGCACATTTGTTCTCGGAGATATCAGGGAAAGCCTTTCAAAAATAAGTAAAAAACCCGATGTCATTATTATCGACCCTCCGAGAGCGGGAATGCACAAGGATGTTGTAAAGAAGGTTACGGATATAGCACCTGAAAGAATAGTTTATGTTTCCTGTAATCCGGCAACTCTCGCAAGAGACATTTTCCTGCTCAAGGAATACTATGAAGTTACAGAGGTTCAGCCTGTCGATATGTTCCCTCACACCTGGCACATAGAGTCTGTGGCGAGGCTCGAAAAAAAACGATAATTGTAAAACATTTGTAAAACCTTTGATATATTTTGCAATTCGGAACGTATTCTTATATTTTTCAAACCATAAATATTTTTACATGATTATATTACAAAGAGACTGATTTTCAATACGAAGGATTTTATATGGATTTTCCTGAGCTTAAGATAGGTGATATGGTAAGCCGCATACCTATAATACAGGGAGGAATGGGCGTCGGTATTTCATTGGCCGGACTCGCCTCTGCTGTTGCCAATGAAGGCGGTATCGGAGTAATTGCCGCAGCTATGATCGGTATCGATGAGCCTGATGTTACTGCCAATCCGGCTGAAGCAAATGTCAGAGCTCTTAAACGGGAGATACGGAAGGCGAGGAAGTTGACTAGCGGGATCATCGGGGTAAACATAATGGTTGCAATGACCCACTATGCCGATCTTGTAAAGGCATCAATAGAAGAAGCTGTCGATATCATCATTTCTGGTGCAGGACTCCCGATGGATCTGCCGGGATATCTTGTAAACGGCTCAAAAACAAAACTTGTTCCGATTGTCTCTTCAGGCCGTGCGGCCAGACTGATCTGTCAGAAATGGCTGGCAAAATACAACTATCTTCCCGATGCTTTTGTTGTCGAAGGACCTAAAGCGGGCGGACACCTCGGTTTGAAAAAGGAGCAGATAGACGATCCTGATTATGCCCTTGAGATAATTGTTAAAGAGGTTGTTGAAACAGTAAAACCGATTGCTTCTGAACGGAACACAACCATACCTGTTATTGCTGCGGGCGGCATCTTTACCGGTGCGGATATTCACGATATGATGAATATCGGTGCATCCGGAGTTCAGATGGGAACACGGTTTGTGGCGACCAATGAATGCGATGCAGACTCCGTATTCAAGCAGACTTATCTTGATGCAAAAAAAGAGGATCTCGTCATCATAAAAAGTCCGGTAGGGCTTCCGGGCCGCGCGGTACGAAACCGGTTTCTGGATGAGGTTGAAAACGGCAATAAAAAACCTTTTAAATGTCCATACCAGTGCGTTAAAACGTGCGATACTTCTAAAAGTCCATACTGCATAGCCCTTGCCCTTGCTGGAGCTAAAAAAGGCAAATTTAAAAACGGATTCGCCTTTGCAGGAGCCAATGCATACAGAATCAATGAGATAATCTCTGTAAAAGATCTGATCCGGTCCCTGCAGATGGAGTTTTCACAAGCCTGTGCCTGATAAATAAAGTATCAAATCCTGATATTTTCGTTAAAAATCATTAAACGGCTTTTCCCCCGGGGGAAAAGCATCCTTAAACAGAATCTCCCGACGCTTCACTACACTCGCCTGCAAAAAAGTCATAACCTTAATTTCTATTTGTTTTTATTTGATATATTTTGAAAAATATGATTTATTGCAAAAACATGTAATTAATAATTAGCTGTTTTTAAAATCTATAATACGAAAATGCGGAAAGATCTATCTGCTTACCTGATTTTGATAAATCTGAGCATGTTATTGATTTCAAATAAATACGGATCAAACCCGGAAAATGCAGTAAAGAGCAGGAAAGCTGGGATGAGCCATGATTATCAAATATCTGCTTCCTAAATCACCTCCAGTTGTTTATGAATCCAAAGAAGATTCAGTTATATTCGGCAGGGCGTCCGCCACTGAAAACCATGTAGATGTCGATCTGGAAAAGGATGAATATGTATCACACCGGCATGCCCGTCTTTATCTTGACGGAAAGGATTACTGGATTGAGGATCTGGGCAGTGCCAACGGAACATGGGTAAACGGAGAAATATTAAAAAAGAGGAAAAAACTGAGTAGCGAAGATGTAATTCAGGTCGGCTGGACAATAATTTTTCTTCAGAAGAAAGAGGAACCTCCAAAATATGGGATAAGAGGGATTGCGCGGGAAAATATTATTGAACACGGAACAGCGATGAAACAAAAACAGCCGGGTTTCGGGAAAATAGAACAGGCAAGCGAAGCGACGATCATAAACCCCGGGACTACAAACATTCCTGCCTCATACTATGCCAGTCCTGAAATATCAGATGAACTTGATATATATTCGAAAAATGCGGATAAAAGCTTCAAACCGGTTGAAGATGAATGTAGCGGAATCTCAGGTTCCATACCTGAAGGTGATATTTTCAAAGAGGACGAAATTACCGGAAGATCCCTTCTGTTTAGCAAATCTACAAAGAACGAGTCACTTATAAAAATATGGCAGCAGCTAAAAGCCTGTAATGATCTCAGTAATATGCTTAGTGAGGCAGGATCTTTTGAGAATATCATAGATATTCTTGTAAATGATTTGCGAAAATCCATACCTAATGCTCTCAGGGGAGCAATCCTTTTACCTGATAAAAAAGGCGAGCTTCTCCTCAAGGCGCACTGGCCCGCTGGAAATCATTCCGTGAGCATGACGCTTGTAAAGCGTGCCTTCGATTCCTGTGAGCCTTTTTTGTGGACTATACCCAAAGAAAAATCGATCGAAGATGAAACTCCCGACAGTGTAATATGCTTTCATGTACAGTCTGCCATCTATGTTCCCCTTTTGTTCGGCAGAGAGGCGATTGGAGTGATATATGTTGATAATTTATACACAAGAAATGCTTTTTCATCTACCGATTTTGAGATTATGCGAGCAATAGGAAATCAGGTCGCCGTTCTGATTAATGATCGTTTTTTGCCCAGGGAGAGACATAAGGAGGAATTATTCAAACTGAATCTTTCAAGACAGTTTTCTCCTGAAATGGCCGAATATATGTCCGGTGACATCGGTCGTCGGCGGATAGGCGGAGAGCGGATCGACCCGGCTACCATACTTATGTCCGATGTCAGAAGTTTTACCCAGATCAGCGCCAGCATGGAGCCGGATGATGTTGTGCGTATGCTTAATGAAATGTTTGATGCATTTGTTCCTATAATATTTGAACACAACGGTATCATAGATAAATTTATCGGGGATTCCGTACTGGCCGTTTTCGGAAGCCCTAAGCCGGACGACCGGCAGTGGAAGAATGCACTGCTTGCTGCGTTTGAAATGCAGAAGGCGGTCCATAAAATATGCGAAGGAAGAGCTGTCCGCCGCCTGCCTGTGTTTAATGTCGGAATCAGTATTCATACAGGTAAGGTTATCCACGGGCTGATCGGATCTGCAAAAAGAATGGAATTTACAGTGATAGGAGATACGGTGAACCAGTCATCAAGGTATTGCGACGGCGCCGGACCCGATGAAATTGTCATAAGCAAGAGCGTTTATGAGCATGTGTACCGTATGACGGATGTAGTTTCTAAAATCATCAAAACTAAACATCCTGACAAGGAGCCCGATCTTGAAGCCTATGTTGTTACAGCACTCAAATAAACTATTCACTGATATTAACCAAGTTTTTATCAGGCGAAATTGATGAATAATATCAGCACAGCAAAACATATGTTGTTGTTTATATGGGCGATGATTTTTTTATTTGTCATAATACCTGCTGCGGCTGGAAATTCTTCCGGACGTGTAACCATTAATTATGTTGAAGCTTTTAATTCAACAGATCAAAGTTCAAACCAGGTCAGCATTTATGTAACTGTTTCAGGTGATGATGAAAATCCTATTTCCGGGATACCTGATCCGGGATTTAAAATACTGGAGGATGGAAGGCCGGTGGAAAATGTCGAGTTCTCCAGAACAAACGAACCTGTGGCGGTTGTGCTGGCAATAGATACAAGCGGAAGCATGCTGGCTAAAGATAAATCCGGCATGACATCAATTGATGCTGTTAAAAGCGCCGCCGTTAATTTTATATCTTTGCTGAACAAGGATGACAGGATTGCGATTTTTAGTTTCAACAAAGAGCCAGTCCTTGAAATGGATTTTTCAGAAGATCATACTATGGCTGTTAATACGATCAATTCATTAAAGTCCGTTCCTAATGCTTATACATGTCTTTATGATACGGCCTATGAATCGGTCAAAAAAGCCGCTGAAATTCCAAAAGGAAGAAGAGCAATAGTCCTGTTTACGGACGGGAAGGACGAAAAAGCCGGGCAACCCTGCAGCATATACAGCGCAAATGATGTAATTGACGCGGCGTCCACAAAAACGATCAGAGTGCCTGTTTACACAATCGGCGCGGGCAAAGAAGTGGATGTGCGTGAATTGGGCCGGATTTCAAAACTGACCGGCGGAAGAAATCTGATAGCGGATTCAAATGCGGATTTCAAGCCGTTTTATCAAACAATTGCGGCCCACTTAAAGAACCAGTATGCAATAAAATATAATACGCGGGCTGCGAGTGGAGAACACAGCCTGGTTGTAAAAATTCAGCATGAAAATTTTTTAAGTCAGGATGAGAAGAGTTTTTGGTCGCCACCGGTTTCCGCTCTCAAACAGACCTTGCAACCCTCCGTTAAAGTGGCTGAGGGAAGAACCCTTTTCCCTTATATTATTCTGGTAATTATTATTCTGATATTAATAACAGGTATATACTCGAAATTAATTATAAAGTGGAAAAAAGTCCCCGGGAAACCGGAAGGTGAAAAACCGGTAAGTGTTGAAAGAAAAAACGAAGAATCTAAACGAATTCAAAATAAGATTTCAAAAGATGAAGGCGAAGAAACGGTTTTCATGGAGGAAGATCCGGAACATCAAGCATCACCTTTTCCAGCG
>JAUPLM010000160.1 GCA_030836965.1 Thermodesulfobacteriota bacterium
ATGAAAGCTGTTCCGCATTTCCGATAGTGGCTGAAAGCATGAGGAGGGGAATTCTTGCCGGAAGATATATCATGGTCTCTTCCCACACCACGCCTCTCTCCTCGTCACCAAGAAAATGGGCCTCATCGAGGATGACAAAGTCGGTTGATAAGGTCACCCCCTGATGCATGGCATCGTAAAGCTGATTCCGCAGTATTTCGGTAGTTCCCACTATGATCGGGGCGTCTGTGTTCTCTTTCCTGTCTCCGGTCAGTATTCCCACATTATGCGCGCCGAAAATCGCCGAAAATTCGTGGTATTTTGAATTGGAAAGAGCTTTCAGAGGGGATGCATACCAGGACCTGCCGCCTTTTTTATGGATTTTGGCTATGGCCTGCTCCGCAATCCATGTTTTTCCGGCGCCGGTCGGGGCGGTAACAAGGCAGTCAGCCTTATCTATCGCTCCGATAGCCTCTAACTGAAAAGGATCCGGTGTAAAATCCGTTTTTTCCGGAACTCCGATTTCACCAAATACTTTTTTCAGGCAACCGTCCGCCCTTGGCCTGATTCTTTCCGCCGATTCCCTTTTTCTCAAATATTTTTGCCTGTGAAAATCTCTTTTTTTCATTTTCCAGTCAGACCGGCAATTACTTTCCTGATTTCCGTAACGGCATTAGATTTTACATCGAAAGGAGAAATTCCGTTCAGGTCGGCCTCAATAAGAGCGTCTTCATAAGGTATAAAACATGAAAAAGTAAATCCGGGAAGATTATTTTTCAGAAATTCCACGTCCTTGCTCCCGCGGATTTTATTGCCAACAAGAGAGAGGTTTTTAAGCCCGATGTCAGAGGCGAGTTTTTTTATATGCTCCGCCGTTTCGATGCTGCGGCGGCCGGGCTCGACAACTATGAAAAGCTTATCAACGGCCTGCGCCGTCGCCCTACCGAGGTGTTCGATCCCCGCTTCCATGTCCATGACCACAACCTCATCCCGTGCAAGGACGATATGGGTCATAAGAGCCTTAAGCAACGTACTTTCGGGACAGATGCAGCCTGATCCGCCCTTTTTTACTCCTCCGAGCCGCATCAGTTTAATGTTTTCGAATTTTACCGAAAGGGCTTCGGGAAGATCATCCACTTTCGGGTTCAGTTTGAAAAAACCGCCTATTGTTCCGGGTTTTGCTTCCGTTCTTTCAAAAATAAGATCTTTCATTTCCGCGATGGGTATTATTTTGTCCGCCCCTTTTATACCGACAGCCGCCGCCAGATTCGCGTCAGGATCGGCATCGATTGCAAGCACGTGTTTACCCACTCTGCTTAACTCACGTATCAGAAGCGCTGAAAATGTTGTTTTGCCTACTCCGCCTTTGCCGCTGACCGCAATTTTCATATTTACATCCTTTCCCAGCCTGGTTACATCAGGATTGCCTTTGTTTATTTACTTATATCACCGGGGCATTTCACGGGCAAGGGAATAATGGGGTGGACTGATTTGCCTTGCTGTTTAAAGTGAGGGTCTTAAAAAGATTATCAGAAGAAGAGTAACGTATTTCATTCGGGCTAGCACTCTATATAAATTCCGCCGATTATCGGATCCAGGTTGTTCCGCTCCATAATCACCTCGATCATCTTTTCCTGAACATTTGCCCCTTTCGGGATCAGTTTTATGCCGCTTGCGGCATAAACGTCTTCGGCGATGATCATGCCGGGTTTGAGCTTGTCGAGAGATATTTTATTTCTTGTGCAGTCGGTCTTATGCCTCTTATCAAGAATAAATTCGATGAGAAGGTTGGCTATTTTCTTTTCGAGAGTTCTGTTCATGAAATGTCTTATGTTATCTATCATTTCCTGATCGGAAAGGCCCTGTTTTATCAGATGTTCAAGGAGAACGATAGCTCTCAATATCTTTGCGCCGAGACTTATCTGATCCATCATCAACCCGTTCGGAAAACCCGAGCCGTCGCAATTTTCAAGCTGATGATAAACGGCGTCCGCCGATTCTTTAAATCCGGTCATGGAGGAAATTATCGTTGCCCCAACAGTAGTATATTGCTTATAGACAGCAAGCTCTTCGGCGGAAAGATCTTTATAATCTTTTCCGGCTATTTCATCCGGCAGGCCAACTTTACCCAGTTCATGCAATACAGCGGCGAAAACAATCTTCTTCCGTCTCTCCTCTTCGGTACCGAGCCTTTCGGTCAGATATTCCGCGATAACCTTTGCTTTCTCCGCCCGGTCGCTGGTTCCGGGAATTCGGACTTCGAGAATTTTGAGCAGAATTGAAGTAAGCTCCTTGAAGTTTTTGAAGTTTTTTAAAAGAAGAGATTTCGCGTCTTTAATCCTCCTCTTTTCATTTCTGAGCTCTTCCTTCAGGCTTCTGAAACCAAGAAGAGATTGCACCTTAAGAAGAAGGATCTGTCCGCACAGAGATTTTTCGATGAAATCATCCGCCCCCAGCTCCAGAATTGCCGCAATCTCCGATTCATCCGCCCTGTCGAAAATAAAAAGAACCGGGGGTGAAAAGCCGACGGTATCCTCCTGCAGGCAACGGAAGTATTCGGCATAGTCACTGTCAGGATTGTAAAAGCAGATAATGGCATCTGGTATTGCATCGCCGGCGGCTCTCATTCCTTCAGACAGGTTTTCCGCCTGCGATACATCGAAGAGGCCGTACCTGTTAAGAATGCCCGTAATCTCACTGATATGCAATGGATTATCGCTTACGAAAACAATTTTAGGCTTCTTCACCGCACCAATCATTATTACTCTCCCCTTTATGCCGGCGGGCCGTCTTTATCTTTGTAATCATCAATATTGCTGCCGGTTGTTATTTCAGCCGGATCCTTCATTGCGCCACTGATTTCAGCTTCAGTTTTGGGAATTTCACCGGCGGAATTTATCAGAGGGAGAAGAATACTCACACGCCTGTTGGAATAATCGAAAGGCTTATCAGGCACCCTCAGTTTTCTGTCCGCAAAACCGCGTACTTCGAGGATCTGATCCTTTCGCAGGCCGCCCTCTTCCAGTACTTTTCTCGCACTGTTGGCCCGGTCGGTGCTCAAATCCCAGTTTGAGTATCCCGCATTTGCATAGGGTCTTGCATCTGTGTACCCTTCTATGATCACGCTGTTCTGCAGCGGCGACAAATGAGCCTGGGCAATCACCTGCAGCAGTTTAACCGTTTCGGTTTTTATGTGGGCCTTCCCTATGTCGAAGAAGAGACCTTCCGACTCTTCAACAAGATCGATCCTCAAACCCTCATCAGTGACAGTCACTTTGATTTTATCCTTGAATCTGCTGAATTCCGGAGTTTTGGCAATTGTCTCTGAAATTTCCACCGCCTTGGCTTTGAGAACTTCCATTTCGGTAGCGCGCTTATCCACCTCAACCTTAACCTCAACCGGAGGCGGGGGCAAAGGCATCGGCTTCTGTGCATCGGGAAGAATTCCGCCGGAGCTGCCGCTTGTAAAAACCCCCGGATCCTTAAAATAAGCCGATATCGATTTCTTTACGGCATTGCTCTGTCCCACTATCCACAACACGATAAAAAGCGCCATCATCGCGGTAACAAAGTCTGCATATGCTACCTTCCATGCGCCTCCGTGGTGACCGCCATGTCCCTTTTTCTTCTTGATTACAATCCTGACAGGGGTATTCAGCTCATCGTTCATTATTTTTTGCCCTTGACGTGTTTTTCCATCTCCTGGAATTCGGGCCTGTATTCACCCGGTATCGTGCGTCTTGCGAACTCGACCGAGACTATGGGGCTGAGCCCCTTGGCAAAAGCTATCATTCCTGCCTTGATTGTTTCAAAAACTTTTGATTCTTCGTCATTTGCCATGTCGATATTTGTAGCAAGCGGCTGGATAAAGCCGTAGGAAAGAAATATTCCAAGGAAAGTGCCAACCAATGCTACGGCCACCTTGTGGCCAATCTCAGACGGCGGGCCGTCAATGGCCTGCATTGTGATTACAATCCCCAGTACAGCCGCTACTATCCCGAGTCCGGGCATGGAGTCTCCGATTTTCTGAAGGATCATTCCGGGCTTTGTGCCTTCATTGTGATGCGTCTCGATGTCTCCGTCCATAAGCATCTCCATGTCGTGAGCAGGCACTCCTCCTATGACAACCAGGCGGAACGTATCGCACATGAAATGAAGTATGTGATGGTTGTTGAGGAATTGAGGATATTTCGCAAAAATGGCGCTGCTGCCGGGTTTCTCGATATGGGTTTCAAGCGCGATAAGCCCGTCCTTGCGGCTTAACTGGAAGATATCAAACATGAGCTTCAGGAGGTCGAGATATATCTGTTTGCTGACCGCGGAACCCTTTAAGGTGGCTATCATCTTCGCTATTATTTTTTTAAGAAGACTGGCCGGGGCGGATATAAGGAGCGCTCCCAGAGCGGCGCCGCCTATAATGAGAAATTCCACAAACTGCATGAGGACAAGGATAGGTCCTCCTTCAAGCACAAATCCTCCCAGCACGCTCCCGATAACAACGACAAATCCGATAATTACAAACATTGTTCCTCTTGTTTTTAATAGTTGGTGTCCATCCTTAATATAAATTATGGACGTGGATAAGATTTCTCAATCCCTGTACAATATGCGGAATAAATTATTTCTGTCTTCATTATCGGAAGAATCAGGTGAATACTTAAATTTTTTTCCGGACCGTTGCGCCGATCATAAAATCCTCAAAAAGACCGTTTCCGGATGGAAACTAAGTCCTTGACGAATTCAGTTTGTAAATATAAATTGAGTAACTTGTGTTTTGATTTAATTCAAATTTTTCCGTCGTTATTGCCTGGAAGCCGGATATTCCGTATTCAACATCCGATATTCGACGGTTACATTATGAGGTGATACATGTTGAAGGTTTGTTTCAGATTTTTCATCACGTCTGTTGTTGCGCTCTTTCTGACTGTTGCTAATCCTATCCTGATTACGGGCGCCTTTCCAGGAACTCCCGGAAAGGATGATAAAAAACCCGACCAGCCGCTTACTCCTGTCAGAGTTTCAGCGGTGGAAATGAAAACGGTTTCGGATCAGATATCCCTGATAGGGACGACCGAAGCCGCTGCTGAAAGCATGGTTGCTTCCGAAGTTTCGGGGATTGTGGAAAATTTCCCCGCAAAAGAAGGCGATTTTGTGAAAAAGGGACAGTTGATCGTAAAACTGAGCGCAGAGGAAACGGCTCTTCGCATAAAAGGGGCAAGGGCCCAGAGGGAAAAAATCAGGGAGAATCTTCTTTTTGCTGAAAAAGAGCTCGCTCGTTTTACTAAACTCAAAGAATCAAACAGTATCGCTTCGAGCAAATACGACGAAGTTCTTTATAATTACAATGCGCTTACCCAGGAGCTTAAAAGCAGCGACGCCGAGATTGACAGCCTCTTGTATGAGCAAAAACGCAAACAGGTTTTTGCCCCCATTTCAGGTTTTGTCGCAAAGGAACATATAGAGGTCGGCGAATGGGTTAATGCCGGCGGGCCTGTCGTTACCATAGTTGATCTTGGCCGGATAAAGATCAATGTTGACGTGCCGGAAAGATACGCGGTCATGCTTTCATCCGGAAGTGACGTGAAGGTTTCCATAAAAAGTCTTCCCGGAAGGCAGCTTGCCGGAAAAATTCAGTCGGTTCTCCCTAGCGGCAATCCCGGATCAAGGACATATCCGGTCAGGATATTCATCCCCAATCCCGGTTTGAAGATAAAAAGCGGGATGGAAGCTGCCGTGCTTTTTTCCCTTGACGGCGGCAAAAACGCCCTTCTCGTGCAAAAAGATGCCGTAGTTCCGGCCGGTGATAACAGGATGGTGTTTACGGTAAAAGACGGTAAAGCTCTTCCCGTAATGGTAAAAGTTCTAGGATATTATGACGGGAACGCGGCAGTTGAAGGAGATCTGAAACCTGGTGATAAGGTTGTAATACGTGGCAATGAACGGTTAAGACCCGGGCAGCCTGTTATGGTGACTGAATGAAACTGATCGACACTTCAATCAAAAAACCGGTGACTGTCGCGGTTGGAGTCATTCTCGTCTTGTTGTTTGGATTGATTTCGCTTTTCAGGATTCCGATCCAGCTTACCCCTAATGTCGATCTCCCGGAGGTATCGGTTGAAACGACATGGCGGGGCGCAAGCCCTCTTGAGGTAGAGAGAGAGATAATAGACGCCCAGGAAGAGGAGTTGAAAAATCTTGAAGGCCTGGTCGATCTTAAAAGCGAAAGCCAGGACGGAATAGGATATATCAATCTCAAGTTCGAAATAGGCACAGATACGGATGAGGCGCTTTTAAGGGTATCGAACAAACTTGACCAGGTGAAAGAATATCCTGCTGATGTTGAAAAACCGCTTATAAAATCCGGCGGAAGACAGGAAAATGCCATTGCATGGATGGTAGTAAGCGAGCTTGACGGATATAAGGGCGTGCTCTCCCAGGAGTACGATTATTTCGACGAGCATATAAAGCCCCGGCTAGAAAGAATACCGGGAGTCGCTTCGGTCAATATTTACGGAGGACTGGAGAGTGAGATTCAGGTCGTATTCGATCCCGATGCGCTCGCTTCGAGAAATGTGACGGTCCCCGAGCTTGTTCATGCGCTTGATGTTGAAAACAGGAACATAAGCGCCGGAGATTTCGATGAAGGGAAAAG
>JAUPLM010000161.1 GCA_030836965.1 Thermodesulfobacteriota bacterium
GAAATTAATTTCCCAACATTTATCATGTCTCTTAATGCATCTGCTCTCGTAAACCTGGGTATTCTTGACAATCCCGCTACCGGGAAAAAGGAAATTAATCTTATTCTGGCGAAACAGACTATTGATATTCTGTGTATGCTTGAAGAAAAAACCAGGGGAAACTTAACAGCAGATGAAGAAAGCATGCTGAAAAACATCCTTTATGATTTAAGAATAATCTATGTAAAGGAGAAGAAGTAAAGGAGATATATATGTGGATTAATAGAGTGATAAATTCAATTACGCGGCGCAAAGCCGTTTTCACGGTTTTATTCCTTGTAGTAGTTATTATAGGAGTTTCCTGTTTCAATTCCGTTTCGGATGATAAGGCAAAAAAGGGCGGATCCGACGGCCGGTCACTTGCAGGTATGGTCCCATCAGTTACAGGGCAAAAACCGGCTGAGATCAGGATGATTCCTGAAAGCTTCAGCGCATTGGCCGAAATGGCCAGTCCGGCGGTAGTAAATATCAGGACCGTAAGAACCGAGAAAACCGGAAATATGTTCCGCCAGTTCCACAAAGGACCATTCGGCGAGGATGATCAGATGGAGGATTTTTTCAATAAATTCTTCAATCAGAATCAACCGAAAGAATTTAAACAGCGAAGCCTTGGTTCAGGATTTATCATAGATAAAGATGGTTATATTGTAACTAACAACCATGTAGTGGAAAACGCAGATAAGATAAAGGTTATATTAAAAGATGAGAAGGAATATGAAGCAGAAACAGTCGGGCGTGATCCCAATACGGATATCGCACTTATCAGGATAAAATCAGGATATAACATGCCGGTTATAAAACTCGGTGATTCGGATGCCCTTAAGGTGGGGCAGTGGGTGCTGGCGATAGGAAGCCCGTTTGGCCTGGAGCATACGGTTACGGCGGGAATAGTAAGCGCTAAAGGACGTGTAATAGGTTCAGGCCCGTATGATGATTATATTCAAACGGATGCTTCCATTAATCCGGGGAACAGCGGCGGTCCGCTGATAAACATGAGCGGTGAGGTAATAGGCGTCAATACTATTATAATAGCAGGCGGACAGGGAATCGGATTTGCGATCCCGATAAACCTGGTTAAGGGAATCGTTGAGCAATTGAAGAAACACGGAGATGTGACAAGAGGCTGGCTTGGCGTGACGATCCAGGATTTACCGGCTGATCTTGCGGAGTATATCGGAATCAAAGACGGAAAAGGCGTTCTCGTTTCTGATGTAATTTCCGGAGATCCTGCCGATAAGGCGGGGATCAGACCAAAAGACATAATCATCGAGATCAACGGCCAGAAGATTGAATCTAGCAGAACCCTTTTAAAAATGGTTGCCGATATCGGCGTGGGAGATGTTGCTAAAATAAAGGTATTGCGGGACGGAAAGGAAAAGACTTTTAATGTTGAAGTAGCAAAAAGAATGGATGAAAAAATTGCATCGGCAAAGGAGTCAATTAAAGGGCAGCCAGATGAAACTGGAATAAGGGTTGCTAATCTGACGCCTGAGATCGCCAAGCGTTTTGGCATAACTGAAAAAGAGGGCGTAATTGTGGTTGAGGTTAATCCCAGCGGTGAAGGCGCTGAAGCCGGTATAGTACCGGGCGACATCATCAAAGAGGTCAATCATCAGGCCATAAAAACTATAAAAGATTATAGCGAAGCTATCGGAAAGATTAAAAAGGGGGAGACTTTTAGGATATTCCTCTGGAGGCCGAAAGTCGGATTTATAATTGCCAAGCTTACAAAATGAAATCAGGAGGTTAAGGATTCAAGGGGTCGAGAGTGAAGGCAGAGGTCAGTGGCCGGGGAGGGGAATATCGAATTGCGAAACAAACGATCTCCGATATTCTATGTCCGATGTCCTAAAAATGTGGCACGAGGCATAAGGCGTGAAAAGCAAGTGACAGAAGCATAAAGGCACAAAGTGAAAATACTGTCGCCGGCAAAGATAAATCTGTTTTTGCATGTATCAGGGAAAAGGCCTGATGAATATCATGAAATAGTATCTTTAATGTGCTGTGTGAGCCTGTATGATGTATTATCTTTCGAGTTTGGCGCAGGTGTTACATCAGTTACATGCACCGATTCTGAAATTCCCTGTGATCAAAGAAACCATGCTCTGAAGTCCGCGTCTCTTTTTCTCGGTAAATTCGGGAAAAACAAAGGGGTAAGGATACATATAGAAAAAAATATTCCGGCCGGGGCGGGACTGGGTGGAGGCAGCAGTAATGCTGCGGCTGTTTTATCTTGTTTAAACAGGCAGTTCGGTAATCCTTTTACTCTTGAAGAGATCATGGCGATGGGCCTTGAGATCGGGGCTGATGTCCCGTTTTTTTTGTTTAACAAACCTGCTTTGGCAACCGGGGTAGGTGAAAAGCTGAAAGAATATCAATTAAAACTGCCTTATAAGATTCTCATTGTCTACCCGGGGTTTGGTGTATCAACAAAGGATATATATAAAAATCTGAATTTGGGATTGACAAATTGCAAAAATAAACTTAAAAAGCTTGCCTCTGTACAGGAATTTGATGCCAAGCTTCTTTGCAATGATCTTGAATCGGCCGCTTTTTCAAAATATCCTGAAATAAATGAGACAAAAGAGGCTATTTTGAAACAGGGTGCTGCAGGAGTTCTAATGTCCGGAAGCGGGTCTTGCGTGTTCGGACTTTTTTCTGATAACGGCAGAATAATAAATGCAGTGAATGTTCTTTCGCAAAATTCCAGATGGCGTGTTTTCGTCGTCGATGCAATATGTTAAAAATGAGGGGTAAGGGATTCGAGGGACTCCGCCACACCGATCCGCCAAAAAGATTAGCGGACGTTCCGTTGGCGGGCCTGCGGCTGAGTTCAAGTGGCGGAATAGCAGAATATCGGACATCGGACATCGAAGTGCGAAATCCGGGATTCGTTATTTTAACACCTGACACTGGGGCGTCGTCAAGCGGTAAGACACAGGATTTTGGTTCCTGCATCCGGAGGTTCGAATCCTCCCGCCCCAACCAGAAAAGCGATCTGTAAACCGATAAATGCGAGAACAAAATGAATGATTATGTGATTTTTTCAGGCAATTCAAATACTGATCTTTCAAATAAAATTTGTGATTATTTAAAAGTACCTCTGGGCGGAGCCAAGGTCAAAACCTTCAGCGACGGAGAGATCCAGATCGAAATAAATGAAAACGTCAGAGCAAAAGACGTTTTTGTAATTCAATCAACATGTTTTCCCGTAAATGATAACCTGGTTGAGTTACTCCTCATGATTGACGCATTCAAGCGTTCCTCGGCGCGGAGAATAACTGCGGTTATTCCATATTACGGTTATTCAAGGCAGGATAAGAAGGTTGCCCCGCGTGTTCCGATAAGCGCCAGGCTTGTTGCCGATCTTCTGGTTGTTGCAGGAACCAACAGGGTAATTACAATGGATCTGCATGCCGGACAGATTCAGGGTTTTTTTAATATTCCGGTCGACAACCTGTTTGCAGCCCCGTTTATTATTGATTATATCAGATCGACCTTTCAGAATAATCTTGTTATTGTATCTCCTGATGCAGGGGGTGCGGAAAGAGCAAGGGCTTATGCAAAGCGTCTTAATTGCGACCTGGCTGTGATCGATAAACGGCGGGAAGCACCAAACAAGGCAAAGGCCATGTCTGTTATAGGTGAAGTAAGGGGAAAGGTTGCAATTATTCTTGACGACATGGTTGATACGGCGGGCACCCTAACGGAAGCATCAGCTGCGATTATGGAGAATGGAGCGAAAGAAGTTCATGCCTGCTGTTCACATCCTGTTTTATCCGGTCCGTCGGTTCAGCGCATAAAAGATTCGGCCTTAAAGAGTATCGTTGTAACAGATTCTATACCTTTGAGAGAAGAAGCGTCTAAATGCGATAAAATAAAGGTTCTATCAATATCAAAACTGGTCGGAGAGGCGATAATCCGCAGCTATAACGGAGATTCGGTGACCTCTCTGTTTGTATAAAGTGATAACGGTCAAAGGCACAGAGGCACAAAGTTAAATGGAATAAAGCGTGAGACGGAAGACGGATCACGAGACTTAAATATAACACCAAATATATTTTGACATAGTTGAGTTTCCGGATGGAAACTACATAAGGAGGAAATACTCTTGGAATTAATACAGCTTAAAGCGAAAACAAGAACATCTGTAGGGAATAGTCCGGCCAGATCATTGCGCCGGTCGGGAGAAATTCCTGGTGTAATCTACGGACCTGGAAAAGAGACGGTTTTACTCGCGGTTTCAACAAAAGAACTTGAAGATATATTAAAAAAGTCAAATGTGGGACAGGTTATATTAAACCTCGAGATCCAAAACGGCGGCCTGCATACGAGAACCGCCATGATCAAGGAATTGCAGGTTCATCCTGTTTCCAGGAAATATCTGCATGTCGATTTCTATGAAATTGCCATGGACAGAAAGATAAAGGTTAAGGTTCCGGTTGTCACCAGGGGAATTGCAAAGGGTATTGATTTCGGAGGCATGCTCCAGGTTATACAGAGGGAAATAGAGGTGCTCTGTTTGCCTGTCGGAATCCCTAAAACAATCGAGATTGAAATTTCCGAACTCAATATCGGCGATTCTATACATGTAAGAGACATTGCGCTTCCTGAAGGCGTTGAAATTCCTGCTGATGTGAATTACACGGTAGTCACCGTTCTTGCGACCAAGGCTGAAGAAGAAAAGGTTGTTGAAGAGGAAGGAGAGGTCGCAGAAGAGGCTGCAGCCAAGGAAGAGACTAAGGCCGGCGGGAAGGAATAACAGACAGAATAATTTATGCCAGATAAAAGAGTTTGCCTGATTGCAGGATTGGGTAATCCCGGTGATACATACGCCAGAACCCGTCATAATTCAGGCTTTATGGTGGTTGATGCGTTGTCTGACGAATTTTCGATTCCGGTCGAGAAAAAAAAATTCGAAGCGGTATATGGACGCGGGACAATAAACGGAATTGATGTTGTTCTGGCTAAGCCGATGGCCTACATGAACAGGAGCGGTCCCCCGGTTCAAAACCTGTCAAATTATTTCAGAGTGTTACACAAGGATCTGCTTATAGTTTATGACGACATTGACCTTGCTTTCGGAAGATTGAAAATCAATGTAAAAGGGGGAGACGGAGGCCACAAAGGCATAAGGTCGATAATAGATTCTTTTGGAGGAGATGATATCCCAAGGCTTCGAATAGGAGTCGGGCGTTCCGGATCCGGTATCAGTGTTTCCGATTATGTTCTCGGCAGATTCAGCGATAAGGAAAAAGAGGATCTTGACCGGGTGATAAAAATGGCCGGAGATGCCGCAGTTACGATTCTTTGCGATGGGATAACGGAAGGGATGAACAGGTTCAACGATAAAAGAATCATAAATGAAAGCGGTAAGGCATAGAGAAGGTAAAAAAGGGTTTCGAGGAGTCAAGGGGTCCAGCCACACCTATCCGCCAAAAAGATTAGCGGACGTTCCGTTGGCAGGCCTGCGGCAGGGTTCAAGTGGCAGAAAACCAGAGACCGGAAACCGGAAAATAGAGAAACAAACGGAATAGAGTAAAATAAAGGATTGGCGAGCCCTTAAGGCGCTAATCCTTTTTTATTTGCTTGTTTGTGAAAAGTATGTTAAATATAAAACCGATTTTACATAAGAACAGGCGTTTTAAATAAACTTTGCATCATGGAGTAACATAAAAAA
>JAUPLM010000162.1 GCA_030836965.1 Thermodesulfobacteriota bacterium
AGAACGGTTATTAATATTAATATGGTAATGACGATAAACAGGATTGTTTTTGTCTTGTTTCCCATGATTATATCCTTTCAGATGCATCGAACCGGCAACTGTTGAGAATTTTGTATAAATTTTATATAAGATATATGAGCTTTTTTGTAAATAGTTTTTGACGGTTTTTACGGCTTTGTAAAAAAATCATTCTGCTTAAGTTGCGCTTCATCTTTCGTCATTGCAGCGTACTTTGATGTACGCTTCATTCCTCAGGACTCGCGCGCTTGCATATTGTCCGCCTCAGGCGGATTACTTTGCCGTCAGAATTTGGGTTTTTTTGGAGAGAAAAAAAATATGAACAGCGACGACCTGACAGCTAAAAAAGAGAGGCTTATTTCGATACTGAAAAATTTCAATTCCCTTGGTGTTGCTTTTTCAGGCGGAGCAGACAGCACTTTCCTGCTTGCCGTGGCACATGAAGTATCAGGTGAAAAGGTTACGGCCATTACGGCAAATTCACCGGTTCATCCGGCAAGAGAAACTGAATTTGCCGTAAAGTTTGCCCTGAATCACGGGATAAAACATATTATAATTCAACCTGATGAGATGAGTATTCCTGAATTTACGGCTAACAGCAGGGAGAGGTGTTATGTCTGCAAAAAAAATCTTTTTCCGAAGATGATTGAAGCGGCTTGCAAAGTGGGAATAACTGAACTTGCTCATGGTGCAAATACCGATGATCTGAAGGATTTCCGTCCCGGTTTTTCAGCCGCCTCGGAGTTTCGAATCGCCGCTCCTATGATAGATGCCGGACTCTCAAAGCAGGATATTCGCGATCTTTCAAAAATGATGCATCTTGAAACATGGAATAAGCCGGCTATGGCATGTCTTGCAACAAGGATTCCCTACGGTACTGCCATCACAATTGAAAGCCTTAAAATGATTGAAGAGGCTGAGAATGCGTTGATCGATCTTGGTTTCAGCTCCTGCCGTGTCCGCCATCACGGCAATCTCGCAAGAATCGAACTGGCAAAGGAAGATTTTGAGAGGATGTTGAATGGAGAAATAAGGAACCGGGTGGTCGGGAAAATAAAAAAAGCAGGATATTTATATGTTGCAATGGATCTTGAAGGTTATATTCAGGGGAGCATGAACAGATGACGGCTTCGTAAAAAGCCCGATCAGCGCTTATGCTTCACTATCGTGTCAACGTTGCGCATCATCCCGTTGAGAGTGCGGCGTACTATCATAAATTACGGCATGACGGGATAATCGACCGGCGATGATCGGGGTGTAAAAATATCTTGACAATCGGCAGGTTATTCCGGTAGCTTCAATAAAAACAGACAAAGAACGGGGTTTCAGGGCAAATGACTCTTATTGATTCCATAATTCAGAATATTTACTGGTGCTGGCGACGGAAAAACAGCGGGGAGGGGTTTGCCGAAGATTTCGTTATTTAGTAATTGAAAGGTATTTCAGAATAAATAATAAGGATTGCGGGCAGACCTGATAAAGCTTGTAATCCTTTTTTGTTTTTATGCGGAGAAAAAATGAGTAACCGGATTCCGGATTTCTTAAGGAGGATATAAAGATGCTTGTAGTGATGAATAAGAAAGCTACACTGGAAGAGATCAATGCCGTTGTCACCGCCATTGAGGCTAAAGGATATACCGCACGGCCTATCCCCGGCGGAGACAGGGTTTCAATCGGCATATTAAACAACAGAGGGCCGGTTGATGCATCTGTCGTACTGGGACTTCCCGGAGTAAAGGAGGCCATACCTGTTACAAAACCGTATAAACTTGTGAGCCGTGAAGTTCAGCCCGAAGGAACGATCGTCAACGTGGGGGATGTGCCGATCGGAAACGGCTTCCTTGTTATAATTGCCGGCCCCTGCGCGATCGAAAGCAGAAAACAGGCTCTTACCATAGCACAGCATGTCAAAAGCGCCGGGGCGCATATCTTCAGGGGAGGAGCATTCAAGCCCAGAACTTCACCGTATTCTTTCCAGGGCCTGGGTGAGGAAGGGTTGAAAATACTTGCGGAGGTTCGCGAAACAACGGGTTTGCCGGTTGTGACGGAAGTCATGGATTTTGAACATTTTGATATGGTCGAAGAGTATGCGGACATGGTGCAGATCGGAACCCGTAACATGCAGAATTTCAGCCTTCTGCGGCGTGCGGGAAAATCATCAAAGCCGGTTCTTCTCAAGCGGGGAATGGCGGCTACGATAGAAGAATTTCTGATGGCCGCGGAATATATCCTTGAAGGCGGAAATTCGCAGGTGGTTTTATGCGAAAGAGGTGTCAGGACATTTTCACATCACAGCCGCAATACCCTGGATCTTTCGGCTATCCCTGTTGTAAGAAAAGAGAGCCATCTTCCGATAATAATCGATCCGAGCCATGCCGCAGGCCGCAGGGATCAGGTTATCCCCTTAAGCCGCGCAGCGGTTGCTGCGGAAGCCCACGGTCTTATGGTTGTAGTGCATCACGCCCCCGAAGAGGCCTTGAGCGACGGAGCCCAGTCTCTTTATCCGCAACAGTTTGAAACGCTCTGCAGGCAGGTCAGGGCTATTTATGATATTTTCAGATAGGCATGAGGCGGAAGGCTGAAGGCGTGATGGCGAAAGCATAAATAGAATATTGAATATCGAACATCGAATATCGAAAATTTAAGTGATTAATTCGAAGTACGAAGTACGATGTCCGAAGTTCGAATCAACAATCAGAGACAATAATGTTTAAGACCATAAAGATAAAAGGTGCCACAGGCTGCTCTTCCGTAATGATCGGTGAAAGCCTTTTGAATCTCGACAAGTATTTGCCGGTCGAAAAGACGATTATAATTACTGACAGAAATGTATGGCGCTTACACGGAAAGAAATTTCCTCCAAGCAGAGTTATAACAGTTGAACCGGGCGAAAAGACAAAAAACCTGGACACTGTCCGCCATATATATGAAAAGTTGCTTGAATTCGATGTTGACCGATCTTCTTTTATAGCCGGGATGGGGGGTGGAGTCGTATGTGATATTGCCGGATTCGCGGCATCCACTTTCTTAAGGGGCCTCAGGTTCGGTTTTGTCTCTTCCACCCTCCTTTCTCAGGTTGACGCAAGCGTGGGAGGTAAAAACGGCGTCAATCTGGGCGGATACAAAAATATAGTTGGTCTATTCAATCAGCCCGAATTTGTAATATGCGATTTGAATCTTCTTTCGACCCTGACTGAAACGGAATTGCGCAACGGGTTCGGAGAGATAATAAAACATGCGGCCATAAGCGACGAAGGCCTGTTTACTTTTCTCGAAAAAAATCACGGTAAAGCGCTTTCCCTCGATCGAAAAATCATCGAAAAACTGGTTTATGCTTCGGTCAGGATCAAATCGGGTATCGTCTTCCGTGATGAAAAGGAAAAGGGCGAACGGAGAAAACTCAATTTCGGCCATACATTCGGGCACGCCTTTGAAAAAACACTCGGGATTCCGCACGGCGAAGCCGTAAGCGCCGGAATGATTGCAGCAGGTGAGCTTTCGGTTAAAAAAGGATTTTTAAAGCAGGAAGAATTTGAAAGGTTGAAAAGAGCCGTCAGGCTCTTAGGTCTTCCGGTTGAACTGATTTGTGACCGGGCAAAGGTTATTGATGCGTTAAAGAGGGACAAGAAGAGAGAAGACGATTCTTTGCATTTTGTGTTCTTATCCGGAATTGGAACAGCAGTAGTAAAGGAAATTTCGATCAGCGAACTGGAAAAAGATCTGAGGCGAGAGGCAAGAGGCGTGAGGCGAGAGTATAGAAGCTGAAGGCCTTCAGTCTATATTCGATGTCCGATATTTGATATACGGCTTTTTTAACCATAGACCATAAACCATAAACCAGAGACTATATTCGGATTTCGATATTCGAAGTTCGATGTGCGATGTACGACCCGCGTTCAACGCGGCTATTGCGGGCACTCATCTCCCTTGAATTTCACTTCCACAATTATTTTATCCTTGTTGATCTCAAAATATCCGGCGCATTCCGATTTCATCATCTGCTGTTCAACCGTCCACCCGCCTCCGCTTGTAGTTGTTCCGTATGAATATGCTCCCGTTTTTGTGTTGTACATATCGACCTCTTTGCGTTCAGGCTGCCTGAAAACAGGGACGGGATAGAGTTTTTTCACGTTTTTGATGACGACATACACCGTGTTGCCGTTTGGAGCAGTAAAAGACTGGTCGGGGTAACCGTGCTTTTCTATAAGCTTGTTTATGCTGACACCGATCCATTTTTTTCTCACATCGTCAAGCGTTTGTCCCGCAAAAGCGGTATCCGTGACTGTAAAAATGAATAAGACAGCCAAAATGATTTTGGAATATATGAACACACTTTTGCTCTTAACGTATTTCATGACTTCCTCACTTTAAATATTCTGTTTCCGGAACATCAGTTTTCATAAACCTGGATAATATTATACGGGAAGCGCTTTTTATTGCAATATAAAACGACCGATTCATATCCATACGGAAACAACATATTTAAATTAACTCCATTTCAGTTTAAAGCCTCTCCCTGTAACTATTGATTCCTCCACTACAGGAACATTTCCGTTTTCAGGAAGAACTGTCTTCATGGGGCAGGACTCCATTATATCTTTCCTGATATCTATTCCAGGCATGACCTCTATGAGCTCCATGCCTCTCCGGGTAAGTTTAAAGACCCCGACATTTGTTACATAAAGGACAGTTTTATTTTTCTTAAGCGCCTGTTCCCCGCTCATGGTAATTTCGTTTACCTTGCTTATGAATTTGTGTTTGCCCGGTTTTTCAATTACAAGTTTTCCGTTATTGATAGACATTACGGCTCCAGCCATCCAGCTTCCCACG
>JAUPLM010000163.1 GCA_030836965.1 Thermodesulfobacteriota bacterium
TTCTCTTTTCTCCAAGGACTTTCTTTAACCAGGCGCTTGGAACGCCCGATGTGGGAGCGTTGCGGAATCTATTTAATGAAACACTCTGCATGGCTTTCCCTGAAGATATAAAGGATATGCTGTTACCCGATTTTAACTTCTGATGGCTTCGTAAAAAGTCCGATTTCTTCGTTGCGCTTCATCCCGTTGTGATTGCGGCGTACGATATGTACGCCTCATCACACGAGATTAGCGACGCCTTGAACTTGAACTTTTTACTTTGCCATCTTGTTTTCGACTTTTTACGGGACCACAAACTTCTGATGGATTTGTAAAAGTCCGAAAGTTCGTCACTCCCGTGAAAACGGGAATCCGGAAATAATTAAGAATTAATCTTCATGCGCTTCGCGCCCTTCGTTTTAATAAATTAATCCGTCATAGGAGGTAATTGATTATGACAGAATCAGCCAAACAGGCATTAAGTATTTTACGGGACTCAAGTCAGTTCCAGTGGTACGTAATTCCGCTGTTTGCGTTTGTAGTATATGTTTACGCATCGGAGGTCGAGCGGAAAAACTGGAATCTTATTTTTGCCGGGCTTGCCTACTGGGGGATGGACTGGTTTAATGAGATCGTAAACAGCCTTGTTTTTCATTTTACACAGTTTGCGCCGGTCTGGGGAGCTCCGGGGAAAACCGCTTATCTCATCCTGATAGGCCTCAACATAGAGATATGTTTCATGTTCGCCATAGCCGGAATCACTTTTTCCAAGATGCTTCCTGCAGATAAAAAGCTCAGGATATTAGGCATACCAAACCGTTTATTCATTGCTGTCGGCGGTTCGATATTCTGTGTTTTTGTCGAAGTTCTTTTGAATCAGGCCGGCGCTCTTACCTGGGACTATTCATGGTGGAACATCAAAGCTCCCTGGCTTATCGTAATTTTCGGATATCTCACTTTCTTCCTGGTCTCATTCTGGGTATTCGACATGGAGAGTATGCGGAAAAAAATATCAACCGTGGGTATTATTTTTTCGGTTGATATAATTGCTCTTCTTCTTTTCGGAGTGATGTTAAAGTGGATATGAGATGAAGCAGCGGCGATTGCAGGGGCGTAATATAACGTGCCGGATGAAGGCTACATAAGTTTTTAGACTGGATCAACAGGATGGACATGATGTTGCCTGCCTGATACAGTTGATCCGTCAAATGCGGATGTGGCAGGAAAGAAACTCCCCGCCTTTTGCGACAGGGAGCTTCAGCGATGGTTCCAGATAAAGCTAATTGCATTTTGCCGGAGTAGGAGAATCCGCCGCGTGGTCACATAAGTACTTGTTGATGTCATTCAGATCATTTTGAGACAATTTGTTCCATTCATCACGGCATTTGAACTGGTCGAAATCTTTTTTATCGAATGCCCGCTTCCATTGATCCTGTGTTTTTGCGTCGGGGTTCAATATCGGTTTTGATGAATCGACCTCGCCGCGTTTGTTGCATGATTCGTAAACTTTACGATAGGTATATTTGCCCTTCCGCGCGTTTCCGCTTTCAGCCGCAAATACTGCGCCGACGCTGGCTGATACAAAACAAAGCACTATTAAAAATAAAATCGTTTTTCTTAACATGGTTTCTCCTTATGTTTATAAGTATTAATATTTCATTTTAACTTGAATATGTTGAAAAATTCCCTTTAATCACGCCTGTGTCGCTACCATCGTAAAGTGGCCGACAAATAAACATTCCATAACTCGTCGACAACCGGGAAGAGAGCGTCCAAAGAACTCAGATTGCCGATCTTGACGGGAGCGCCCAGCGGATTCCCGCTGCCCGTATATTCATAGTCATAATACTGTCCGCCGAGCTGCATATAAAAATTGCGGTCGATTATCGGCTGGATGTAATAGGCCTCATATACCTGCCCTCGCGTCGCGAGCTTGCTGCCTACGATCGAATCTTCGGCGCCGGTAAAATTGAACCAGTACTTGGATCCGTAGTTAAATTCCAGTCCGAATTTGGCCTTCAGAGGCATCGGGAAAAGAGCGCCCAGATAGAGCATGTATCCGTCCCGGCTTTCCAGGTCTCCGTTGGAACTCAAAAGTCCCTGTCCCATGATCTCGTAGAACGGATTCTTTGAAATCTGTGACGGATCCGTATGGGTCCATGAACCGGACATAAAAACATCAATATTTTTATCAAGCCATTCCGTAAAATTTGCTCTTAAAAGCAAGGAGGCTGCCTGCCAGTCACCGATATTGGTTGAAGGCTCAAGCCTGCTTATGAACCCTCCGTAGTTTTTTTCGAAGTAATATTCATAGACACCGTCATTATTGGCATCGTTTTTATAGGCTATGAACGGCATGACGGTCAAACCGGTAAAACCGTCGGTAATGTCCCACGCGTAAGCGTAATTAAGCACCGCGCTTAGAGTATCATTATTAAATAAGGTTGCGATAAAGCCGGCCATATGGACATCCGATACATCAGAAGTTGAGCTCAAAGAAGAGCTGTTGCCGTAGTCGCTTTCAAATCCGACGCCATAGCAAAGTTTGAAATCGAAACCGGGAATATTTGTAACGTCTTCAAGGCCGAAATTCAAAGAGGCGCCGTCAAACTGCCAGTTTATGATCGTGGAGAGCGGAGAACCGCCTTCAAGACTGTTATTCCGATATTCAAACGGCGGACCTTCGGTCGAAGGGCGGCGGCCCATAGACAGATTATAAGGCACATTCCCTATATTGTTCTTGTAATTAAAATACGCCCGTTCAAGACGGATTGTGTCTCCGTGGGGCAGACTTGAAGTATTGCCGTCAAAGGTAACGTCTCCAAGGCTTCCGTGATTGAAATTGACGCCGGTACTGTCGCCGTAAACCTTGTTTGCTGCCAGACGGCCCGCGAAAGAAAGATTGTTGTTGACTTTAGACTGCATCTCCAGACGGAACCGGTTGGAAAATATTATGTCATTGTCGACATCGTATTTTTCTACGGGCGGAATCATGCCGGCGGCTTGCATTCCTGCGATTGCTCCCTGAATCTGAGCGAGCGTGCCGCCGTTAAAGCCTGCCGGGACGTTCACGAAAAAGCCGTTTGTCAGGCCGGAAGGGGCGATTGCCAGATCTTCATAATGAATGCTTTCCGCCCGTGTTCTTAAATCGACATTCAATGAAATTTTATCGGTGGTTGTGTGCAGTTCAGCTTTGTTTAAACGGTTATCCATCTCTTCGATCTGGTCTTTTTTTTCAGACTCCGCCGTCTCCATAGCTGTAATTCTTTTCTGGAGCTCTTCCATTTGCCGTGACATGGCCTGGAGCTGTTCTTTAAGAGACTTTACGTCATTTTCAGCAAAAGCTGCAGGTGCCGAAAACAGAGACAACATAAAGAGCAAACTAAAAATTTCTGCAAAAAAACTTACACCTGATTTTTTTTTCTGTTTCAAATTTTCCTCCTGCTTAAATGTTGTACCGCGTTATTGATCTTTGATGTAGGCGCATGTTTATTAAAAATTATCATAGCAATGATTGGGCCAAATTTGAAAAGGGATAAAAAATGCAGATAATATATTGATATAATGAAATAAAAAATAGAGAAAGGATTTTAGATTCGGTTGTCCGGTTATATTGCAATGTTAACAGGTGTTAACTTTGCAGATTTATGATAAGCAAAAATGTTTATAAGTTTCCGGCCGATTGGCCGGGGAAAAATCTATTTTACGGAGATGGAATCCAGGCTGTATTTCTTCATCCGCTTCCAGATGGTAACGCGGCTTACGCCTAAA